>JBKCTJ010000139.1:0-15080 GCA_046318875.1 Pseudobdellovibrionaceae bacterium
GTTTTCAATTGAGATAATTTTACTACAATGTTTTTCGCTGTGTAGGTGGTCCCATCAGTTTCAACAACACCTGCGACGTCTTTTGTTTTTCCAATAAAACTTCCGGCAGGAGACAAAGAAACTTTGATCTCGGCTTCTTGGGCAAAAACTGTCGCAGAAAACATAACAAGAGCACATGCCGACAAAACAAATCTTTGGATAAACATTAACTCTCCTTTGAGCAGAACCCGGGTCCAACTTTATCTTGGCTTATATTTATTTGTTTCACAAATATTTGCTTTAGTTTTCGCGAAATGAAACTGAATATCAAATTGACTATCGCCTATTCTGTAGTTGCAAACATTCTTTCCTGGGCTATGCTTTGATCCATGTTACATTTGCTGAACTGCTATTTAAAAAAATCAATGATCATTTGTTTTGGCGTGATTTCACTTTTATGCACCACGCAGGCTTGGGCTTATCCAAGTTTTATTGGGTACGGATATAAAACCTGCATGACATGTCATTACAACGGACATGGCTCTGGAGCTTTAAACGATTATGGTAGGTCACTTTGGGCCGTCGAAATTGCAGCCAGGTCTTTGTTCGATAAAAAAACCACAGACGAAGAATTAGGACAAAAATCGGGCTTCCTGGGCAAAACAGAAATTCCCTGGGGACTACGACCCGGCATTAAATATCGAGGCCTCTATTACGCAACCAACCCTGGTTCGCAAAGTTCAAGAAAAGATTACATTTGGATGCAAGGCGATGTCAGCCTAGCCATTCAATTTGATCAGGACCAAAAATATATTTTTGTCGCTTCCGGAGGTTATTTACCGCCGAAGCAGGGCTCTGATGGGACTGAAGAAAACAAAAACCGAATTCTTTCCAGAGAATTGTATTTCCGAATGAATTTTCAAGAGAGTTATTTTTTGTATGCCGGTTTGATGGATAAAATTTATGGAATAAGAATTGTGGATCACACTTCTTATTCCAGATCGCGCACAGGCAATGCACAAAACGATCAGACCGCAGGCGCCGCCCTTCAATTTATCGGAGAAAATAAAGAAATCTCTGGTCATGTCTTTACTGGGAACACGCAGCAAAAAGCAGAATTACGTCACAAGGGTTTTTCAGGAATGTTTGAATATGACGTCAGCGAAGACTCTCGGGTTGGGACTTCAATTTTGTCATCGAACAATGATTTTATCAATTGGCTCCGAGCAGCTCTTCATGCCAAGAGAAAATTTGGCAAAGGCAATGCTCTGATCGGCGAATTTGGAATCATTCAAAACAAGCCGAAATCCACTGGCGAAAGCGAAAATGGAAATTACGGAATGGCTGAAGCCACTCTGAATTTAACTCGAGGTTATAACTTCATCAGCCAAGTTGAATACTATAATAAAACAGGAAGCACAAAAACAGCAGACGAAACACGCTGGAGCTTGGGGTTTTTAATTTTTCCAATGGCAAAAACAGAATTTCGTTTTAATTTTGTCAATGGCAGGAATATCACTGACACTGGAGTGACCCCAGATAGTTGGAGCGCACAAACACAGCTTCACTTATCACTTTAACTTGAATGGAAATGAAATGAAAAAAATCTCACAATTTATTTTAGTTCTAGCAATTGTCTTTGTTGAACAAAAAATCTTTGCCCAAGAAGGCACAACAGCTGCGCCCAAACCAAAAGCAGCAACACGCTTAACTCGCCAAAGCATCAGCATCGAATATTTTAATTGGCTAGAAAATTTGACGCTGAAAACTTTGACCAATGAAATTGGATTTAAAGCCATGCTTTATGGACTGGGTGTCAGCTATGATCAAACCACTTTTCGTCAACGAGATGGCTGGGGCTGGACCGCGGGAGTGATCAACGGTTATGGAATCGCAGGATCACAATCGTCAGATTATTTTCAAAACCGCGTTCGACTTCTGGCCGGTCATGCAGGATTTCGATATTTTTGGCGAATCAATTCCCGATTTGATTTGGGCCCCATGGGGACTTTGATTTACAAAAATATTCAATGGCCTGCAGCAGCCACAAATCAAGAACTGCAACCTGGACCGAATCCACTTGCAGGGGCTTGGATGGATAGCCGCTTTCGGCTTTCGACAAAGTGGCAGTTGACCCAGGCTGTCGGGGTTTTGCAGACGAATGCTTCGATGGCTTGGCGCTTAGGCGCTGCTTACACTTTCTAGGTACTGGTGCCTTGATTATGGTTTTGAGTTTCACGCGTTTTTTACCCAGTTTTGTTATTGTCTATATTTGAGACACCTGATCACTGATAAGGTTTCTTTACTGTGCCTCGGCGATTGAGGAGGTGGCTGGGAGTGGCATAGGTCTGGCAAAACAGGACGGGATGAAGGTTAAATCTGTTTTTATTTTTATTTGTTTGTTTGTTGTTACTCCACTTGCTTGGGGGAAAACGAAAAGACCTGCCTTAGCTGTTGCTCCTTTGGTGATTCAGCCATTTGCTGTGCGGGAAGCCCAGGCTAAATTAAATAAATTTTGTTTTAAAGCCAATCAAATGATTGAATCACAGGCTATTACTTCTCAGCTTGAAGTGATGCCGTTTAATCGCATTTACGGACAACTTGTGCCGAAAAAACACAGCTTACAATTAATACTTCGCGCGCAAACTAAAGAAGGCAGTGATTTTTGGACCCATTCGCAGACCTTGCTGGCATCAAGCTTATTTAAAGGAAAAATTCAAAATCAACGAGCGCTTCATATTTTTAGTAGTTCGAATACGAGTCAGGTAAAATGGAATAAACAATTTTCATTAATCCAGCACAACAAAAAATTTGTTTTGTATTATTTAAATCAAGCCACTCGATATTCTTTTCAAGTGGCTTCATTAGCAGAATGTGAAGAAATTATTTTTTAATAGATGTCTGATAAAATCTTTTCGCAAAACCCAATTGCATACTGAAATCCAATTTGCGATTCATTGGAATTGCGGCATATTCCTCTTTGCTCATGACACCAGGTATTAACGGAACCATGGGCCTGAAAGTTCCGGCTGCGCCATGACAACCCATACAAGATCCCTGTGGATTATCGGCGGGACCATTCAACAACGAACCATTGGGCAATCCTCCCGCATGATTGATGACATTGGTTTTTGATCCGCGGACTAAAGTAAAACTTTTCTGATCAAACCCTGTTTGTATTCCTACAGGTCGCAGGTTCAAAAGTGGACGCAAAGCTGGGGGCAAAGGATTTTTTTTCAACCATTCTTTATTCCATTCATTATGTGACCAATCATAACTTTGATCAAAATAGAGAGTGCTCATCATCCAACCATCTGTTCCAGAATCCGCGGGCACAGCCTGAGTGTCTTTCAAAGCGATATCAATTTGCAAAAGCTTCATCGGTCGAAGTTCTCGATTATTTTCTGCAGGCAAACTCACATGGGACCACCATGTTAAACTTTGACGAAGAAGACTAATGGGTGCTGTTGTGAATAATATTTTAAAAGACATACTTCCGTTTGGAAACGGTCCGATATACCAGTCGGCCGGTGTCATGCGATGGTCTTTTGATTTGAAAACGTTTTTTAAATAATTGCAGGCAATGGAATTGTAATAACCAATTCCCCAATTGCTTCCTGTGATCCCGTTTTGAGTTTCAGGGTAGATCTCGCTTGGCTCGATATCACGCTCTTTTGTTAAACCATGAATTGCTTCACGGCCAGTGTCACCCACATTCAGCCAAGGCATCTGACACCAACCACGAGTTTTATTGTTTTGTGCAATAAAATGTAAATCAGGATTCGTTTTTGCCTTTTCACTTTGATCGATCATGCCTTCAATAAAATATTTAAATAGTTCGTGGGAAAATCTTTCCGCAGTTTCCGAGTTTGCTTGGCGAATATTGATTTGTCGCCAAGGGAACTTGGATATATTTTCTCGCGGAATTTCCTTTGCCGCAACTTTCCGGTCAACTTCAAAGGGATCGTGCAAGACGAATCGTGGCAAATCAGTCAGTTTTTCGCGACGGATAATCTCTGTGTCCGATGGCTTCAACTCAATATTTACGTTATAACCATCCTCGGGCCGCGCAGATACTTTAGCTGGCATGCGACTGACTTCAGTTTTAAACTCAGCTTCTTCTTTGGATAAACTTTTTTTGTTTGCAATCTGTCGCTTCCCATCTGGGGTCCAAAGTTTTGCTTGTCGCAAAAGCTCCGGTTTTAAAATCGACGTCTTTCCAGAATACAAACAGTGACTCAATCGAAAATGCAGTTCCAACTCATCTTCGCGATTAAACTGACTTCGAAAATGTAAACCCATCATTAACCCGTCTTCCGAAACTTGAACTCCACTGCCTGCAACCCAATTGATGCTGCGAAATTCATTATTTGTGCCGAAAAAAGTGTTTTTAATCATTTCGCCGTCGCCTAAGTAGCAGGCCAAGTGTTTTATCCCCGATCTTGAAACTTCCCGAGTATTCGCAAAATAAAATTTGATGAGCTTATCTGATCTGTCCTGAGGAGTGGCTGAAGTCCACCGCACCGAAGAAAATTTTTCTACGGTGGGATCATCAGTTCCACGTTTTGAATAATAAAAAAGTGCGTTTTCTTCAGTGGCTTGATTCACGTAACGAGTGACGGCATTTTTTTCATTTTTCTCCTGTGCAAAGACACAAGAAGCAAAAACCACTGAGGTCAGTGAATAAATTTTAAAAACCTGAATCAAATTTAATTTTTGATTTTTTTTCATGACAACCTCGCTCACCCATCCTCTCAAATTTTAGCCAATTTAAAACAAGACCGAAGTCTAGTTGTTGTAATTGAAAAGGAGTGATCTAGAGCTCAGTACAGGAATAATCATTTCTGGTGGGAATTGTGCGCCAAAAATTTTGGCTACAGTGTTTGAAATAAAATTCGTCTTGATTTGCAGGCCGCTTAGGAGCTTCCCGCTCAACGGGAAACATGTGGTTTAAATAGGCTCCCGCCTTGATTTTAGGCTCTTTTTTTTCGATTCCAGCACAACCGCTGATGACCAGAACAAAAAAAGTAAATGCACCCAAAAAAAACCAAGATTTACTTTCTTTGATAGTCATCTTGATATCTTACAATATCATCTTCTCCAAAATAACTACCCAACTGCACTTCCACAAATTCCAGGACTTCCGATGAGGTATTTCGAATTCGATGTTTTGCCTGCAGTGGTATGTAAATATGAACACCCGCTTTCACTGGAATGACTTCATCATTTAAGACGACTTCACCTTGGCCCCGAGTCATAATCCAATGTTCTGCTCTTTGGGAGTGGGATTGATAGCTAATTTGAGCACCGGGCAAAACCTGAATCACTTTGGATTTAAAATCCGCTGTATTTTTTAAAATTTCAAAGTACCCCCAAGGCCTGTATTCAAAGGGGTGTTCAGAAACTAAACTTGATTTATTTTCTTTTAAAATTTCAACAACATCTTTAATTTTTTGTGATGATCCTTTCTTAATTGCAACCATCGCATCAGGAGTATCAACAATCATCAAATCGTCGACATCCACCAAAGCGTATGTTTTTTCTTTCACACCTAAAATATTTGAATTTTTGGATCCCACTTCAATGATAGTCGCAGTTTTATTTTCATTCACTTGGAAATAGGAATCCCAAGAACCTACATCACTCCAGCCAATATCAGCAGGCACACAACACAGTTCACTGGGCCCAAGCTTTTCTAAAATTGCATAATCAATGCTTTTATTCATGACCTTGGAATAAATATCAGACAACAGCTGTGGCTCCGAATATAATTTTTGAACCAGAGCTTGATCCCGAGAAGCAAAACAATTCCAAACTTCTGGTGAATGTTTCATAAATGCTTGAATCATCGTTGAAACTTTGAAAATAAAAATTCCAGCATTCCAGCAGTAAAAATTCGAAGAAACAAATTTCTTTGCCCGCTCTAAATCTGGCTTTTCATGAAAACGCACAACAGAATGAGCAGTCAGTTCGCCTTCTTGCTTCAGAGGATGAGGCGACATTTGAATGTAACCATATCCTGTTTCTGGATAATGCGGTTTGATTCCCAAAGTAACGACTTGACCTAATTTTGCAAATTGTTCGGCAAAAGAAACCGTTTCTATAAATTCACTTTCTTTTTGGATCAGATGATCCGCAGGAAAAATCCCTAAAACTTCATCACCTTTGCCTTGCAGTTCCATCATTTTACACATGAGTGCAATGGCTGGGGCTGTGTTTTTTCCCGAAGGTTCGTAAACAATTTGCCCCACGGATTGATTCATTTTTAAAAGTAAACCTTCGGATAAGTTTTTCAACTGCAGAGAAGTGATCATCCAAGGTGATCCAATTTTATTCAATCGATGGTAAGTTTTACTTTGCAGAGCTTCATCGAATAACTCGCAAAATTGTTTTGGAAAATTTGCTCGCGAAACTGGCCACAATCGCGTCCCACTTCCACCGGATAAAATGACTGGTATCATAAAACAATCTCCTTTGAATGCCAGAGTGTCATTGTTAGCTGAATGACATGCTGTCATTGTTTAGCTAAATGACATGCTGTCATTGTGTCTGAACAACAAAAGTGGTGTCATCCTGCCACACAGACCTTTGGAATGTCTCGGATTCTCTTTGGTTTTCATCGAAAAAAACCAAATCCCTCAGCACAAAGTGTCGGACCGGGTGCTTGAAAAGCAACACTTTCCTGGAACTTTAAATTTCAAAAAATCCGCAGTTGAAGTTTTCATTTTGCAGATGCAGCATCTTTACCAAGTGAGGTGAACATGGAAATCCCCTTTGTTGATTTAAAAAGCCAATACAAAGCCCTAAAAGATCAAATCGATAAAAAAATTCACGCAGTTCTGGACCACGGAGCATTTATCAACGGCCCCGAAGTTGTCGAACTGGAAAAAAAATTAGCAGAGTTTACTGGGACAAAACACTGCCTCGTATGTGCCAGCGGGACAGATGCACTTTTAGTCCCAATGATGGCCCTTGATATTGGCCCTGGCGACGAAGTGATAACAACAGCATTTTCTTTCATTGCAACGGCAGAAACAATTATGCTGGCCGGAGCAAAACCAATTTACGTCGATATCGATCCTGTGACTTTCAATATGGATGTTTCACTCATTGAAAAATACATTACTCCCCGAACCAAGGCCATCGCTCCTGTTTCTTTGTACGGACAAGCTTGTGATATGGATGGAATTAATGCCATCGCAAAAAAACACAATTTGTATGTCCTAGAAGATGCCGCTCAATCATTTGGCGCGATGTATAAGGGAAAACGAAGTTGCAATTTATCCATCGTCGGCGGAACCAGTTTTTTTCCTGCAAAACCTTTAGGTTGTTATGGTGATGGTGGGGCCATCTTTACAAATGACGACAAACTTTATCAAGTGATGAAAGAAATTCGCGAACACGGTTCTGAAAGAAGATATTATCACACACGTTTAGGAGTTAACGCCCGCTTAGACACCATTCAATGTGCTATTTTATTAGCCAAAATGCAGCGCTATCAGTGGGAAATTGATCAAAGGCAAAAAATTGCATCAAAATACAACGATGCATTTAAGTTAATTAAGGCTGACGGGTTCAGCTTCCCATTTATTGCTGAAGGTTCAAACAGTGTTTGGGCACAGTATACTTTAACAATGACTGATCGCGATTCTTTTCAAAAGAAAATGGGTGAAGCAAAAATTCCAACTTCCATCCACTATCCGATGATCATGCCAGATCAGCCCTACTACCAAAAACAAACTCAGCAGCTGCCAAGTGAATTTCCAAAGGCAAGATGGACTGCCGAACATGTCATCAGCCTTCCGATGTACCCTGACATGACATCCGAAGTGCAAGACTATATCATCAAGCACGTCAAAGCCGCATTGATGTAAGGAAGACCCATGACTGAATTTAAGCCCCTGTCCCAACTCGTTGAAATGCCCACCCCAGGAAATCAAAAAATCACATGGGGTGACTGCAAAAATTTTGTGTTGTTTGCAGGTCCTGACATTATCGAAGACGAAGGCATGGTGCTTGAAACAGGAAAAGAAATTCAGCGAATCACAACCAAATTGGGCATTCCATGGATTCTGAAATGTTCTTTCGATAAAGCCAACCGCCAGAGCATCAAAAGCTTTCGCGGGCCGGGAACATCGAATGCATTAAAATCCCTGCATAAAATCAAATCTCAAATCGGAGCACCCCTATTAACGGATGTTCACGAGACAGCTCAAGTTCAAGGCGTTGCCGAAGTGGCAGACGTCATTCAGATCCCCGCTTTTCTTTCCAGACAAACAGATTTGTTAGTCGCAGCGGCACAAACCAAAAAAGTTTTGCATATTAAAAAAGGACAATTCCTAGCACCTTGGGATATGAAGTCTGTTGCACAGAAGGCCGTGGAAGCAGGAAATAAACAAATATTATTGTGCGAACGTGGAACGACTTTTGGTTACAATCGCTTAATTAATGATATGACGGGCCTCGTAGAAATGCGCCGTTTAGGCTACCCCGTCATTATGGATGCAACCCATTCAACACAGCTGCCAGGATCCACAGGGGAAAGCAGCGGTGGCCGAAGTGATATGGTGCCAGCCCTCGCCCGCGCAGCCATTGCTGTAGGTGTCGATGGGATCTTTCTTGAGACACATCCCAATCCAGATCAAGCACTTTGCGATGGACCCACATCATTGCCATTAAAAAATTTAGAAAATCTTCTGGTTCATTTGCAGAAAATTTTTAAAACTCACAGTTAGGTGGCTGGGCGATGAGTATGAAGGCTCTGTGCCACACACACGGCTGACCTTGAATTCGGTAAATGACAAGGACTTCGTGCCTTTGATCCAAGGCTGCTTCACAAAGAGCTTGCCCGATCCCTCGATTCACTCCTGTTGATGTATCTTGCCATTGCAAAGGCCCAAATGATCATTAAAACAAAACGAACTTTTGAATGTTCAAAATTAGCTTCGGTCAAAGCACCGATATGAAAACTGATCTGAGCACATAAACAACCAAGCAAAATATATTTAGTAAAAACATCTTTTTCCAGTTTCCAGGCAGTCCAATTCACCACTAAAAAATATCCCAAAATAAGAAGAAAAATTGTCAGACCGAAAACACCTGTACCAGCCAACATATGAAGATATTGATTATGGGCATGGCTAATAAAAAATTGATCTTCAGGTATGCCCATCCGAATGTAATACTCGGCCAGACGTCTGGAATTTTCTGTATAACCCATCCCAAACCATGGGTGATCTAAAAAAATATTCCAGTTGGCTTTCCAAATTGTCACTCTTTGAATATCGTAATTATTTTCGTACTGGAAAACATGCATCACTCGCTCTGCAAAAGTTTTCCAACTCAAAAACAGTGTCGCCACGGTTAAAGACCCCAGGGCCAAAGTTACAAATCCGATTAAGGGCCGAATCATAAAAGCCATGATCAACAGACCAACAAACATCCCCATCCAAACTCCGCGAGTCATGGAAAGAAAAACCGATAAAAATAACAAAAAGAAAGCAATTAGATTTAAGTAACTTCGCCATTTTTTATCATCACTTTGAAGAAAGGATTGAAAAAAAACTTTCAATGACGGACCTTTGCTATCCGAAGATTCAGAATTCCAAGATTTTTGTCGATGAAAAGACGCTCCTAAAAGTGCGGTCAACATCACAAAAAAGATCATGGCAAAAGAATGGGCATAGGTCATTGGGTTGTAAAAAACCCCACCTGACCGCATTGAATTGATTGAATCATACCAAATATTTTCTCCCGGATCATATTTCATGAAAAATAAAATTAACGAATACAAAGTGGTTGATAAAACAACAAGGGTTGACCAGAAAAAGACTTGGGAAGAAATTTTGATTCGAACTAGAACAAACACCAAAACATACCAAATCAAAATCCATTTAAAGCCGATCAAAACTTTCAGAATGAGTGCATTTTGTGAATCATTTAGAAACAAACCAATGGCTACAATGACCCACCATAACCAAAAAAATTTGTCGACCAGAAGTTTTGGGAAAAAGAGTTCCCACCGTTTTAAATCCCACAATTTTGCCCGTGGTTCCAGCAGCCAGAATGCATAATAGACACAAAACAGACACAGCAGGGTGGAAAATAAATCCATCACACTCTGAGAAAACAGCGTCGATGCTGCAAAAAGTGCAAAACATGGCGCAATCCAACGATGCAAAAATATCTGTGCTTCCATTGATTTTTTACACTACTCTAGGAAAATTCAAATGGCGACGAAAAATCCATCCCCTCAATTTATTCGACGATTTATTCGACGATTTATTCAACGATTTATGAACTGGCAGTTCATCATGAACGTCACAAAATATGCTTTTTCCTTTGGCTTAATCGGATGGATGATTGCGACGGATCGGTTCAACTTGACGACCATTGGAAAACTCATCATCCCAGAAATTATTTTGACTGGTGTCTTGCTTGCCTTGGTGAACATTATGGTCACAGCCGAACGCTGGCGACAGATATTCCTGACTCAAGGTCTTTTCCTCACTCGATTTGAAACAGTCAAGCTGTCCATGATTGGCATTTTTTTTAACATTGTTATGCCTGGTGGTGTCGGCGGAGACTTGATCAAGGGATTTTATTTTGTGAAACAAAACCCTCAGTCCCGAGCCAGCGCAATGACCAGCGTGCTGATGGATCGAATGATTGGCTTGTATGCGATGATCTGCATGGCTCTTTTTGCAATGTTAAGTCATTTTACATACATTAAAAACGAAAACACTCTGTGGGTCATGTTCCTGTTTGTGAGTGGCCTGTTCTTAATCGCAACGTCAGGTTTGGCTCTCTTGTTTTCTTCTATCGGAGTAAAAATTTTTGAGTTGCCGCTGCTCGCAAAGCTTCCTCTTCAGGAGAAGTTTCTAAAACTTTTCACTTCCTTTAAGAGCTATCGTTCCCACTTACCAACCATGGGATATGCTCTGATCCTGAGTGTGATTGCACAAAGCTTATCTATAGTATTTTTGTTTATAGTAGGACAAAAAAGTGGACTGCTTGATCTGCCACTTTCGGTTTATTTTTTCCTAGCACCCTTGGGGTTTATGTCAACGGCAATTCCGATATCTCCCGCAGGAGTTGGAGTTGGACAAGCGGCCTTTATGTTTCTTTTCAATGTTTATTCCGGAGTCCAAACAGAAATCGGTTCAGTGGTCATCACAGTGATGCAGTTAATTAACTTCATCACCGGACTTTTGGGGGCCTATTTTTATATGACTTCGAAAGTCAAAATTCCTGAAAACTTGGATGAACCAGAAATTGCTTTAACGAAGTGACTATTTTTCGCTGCAGGGCCTGGCTTCACATTCTTATCGGTAGGATATTTTACCCGAAGCAATTAAGGCGTATTCAATAGCGAAACACATTGCATGGTAAATCGCGATATGTGCTTCTTGAATTTGGGCGGTGTGCCGCCCCGGTGCCAGAATGACATGGTCAGCGAGTTTTCTTTCAACGATGATTCCACCGGTTCCACCACTGAGCAGAACACTTGGAATCTTAAGCTTTTGACACATTTCAAAGGCTTTGACTAAATTTTTCGAATTCCCCGAAGTCGTGATCCCTAAAAAGATGTCTTGCGGAGACATCATGCCTTCAACTTGTCTTGAAAAAATAAAATCATAACCGTAGTCGTTCCCAACAGCCGTCAAAAAAGAAGTGTCGACACTCATTGCATAAGCTTTCAAAGGCGTGCGGTCCTTGGAGAGCTTGCCCAACATTTCAGCTGCGATATGTTGGGCATCCGCTGCGGATCCACCGTTTCCTGCTATATATAAACAACCCTTGTTTTCATAACTCGAGACGATGGAACTGACGACTTTGGTTATACTTTGATTCAACTGGTCTGCAGACTCTCCATGAGCAAGTTGCTGCAAATTTTCAGCTGAGCCCTGAAAACTCTCTTTTAAAAAAAGATCAATGCGAAATGGAGTCGATGTGGATGTATGCTTATTTTCCATATTCCGTTAACATAGAATCAGCCGCCGTGCAGTGCAATCAAATAAAAAAGGACATGACAAGTTTCGTATTATCCCATCAAATTTGAGCACGTTGACATCCTCGGAGGAATCATGACTCTTTTACTGAAACAACTGTTTCAATTTTTCAAAGTCCTCAATTCAGACACTGGGACCAATCAAATTGCTTCGGGTTTAGCCCTGGGAGTTCTTCTGGGGTTTGCTCCATTTTTGTCTCTTCAAACTTTTTTGGTGCTGTTTTTGGTCTTCTTTTTTCGGATTCAATTGGGTGCAGCTTTTATTTCTGCCTTCTTTTTTAAATTTGTTGCCTATCTGTTTGATCCAGCAGCGGATCATTTGGGCCGTGCCATTTTAGAAATGGAAAGTTTACGTCCACTCTTCATTGCGATGTACAATGTCCCTTTGCTTCCACTCACACGGTTTAACAACTCCATCGTCATGGGAAGCTTGGTTGTGTCCTTGATTCTCGTTGTTCCAGCATATTTTGTTTTTAAGAAAATCGTCCTCCAATACCGAATTCAAGTGGTTGCGAGATTTAAGCAAACCAAATTTTGGCGAGCTTTCACGGCGACAACATTTTATCAGTGGTACTGCAAATACGATAATCTTTATAATGTTTAATTTGATCTTACTTCACCTGATGATTTTTAACTCTAATTTTTAACTCTAATTTTTAATTCTGAACGAGGATAAAATGGCAAACGATAAAATAAACACAAGCGTTCCTCCAGTAAAAAAGCCCCAAGGGCCCATTCGCTTTGGTGCCATCATTTTCTTTTCTATTTTCATTGGGCTTATTGGTTTATACATGCATTTCTTTTTTGACAGCCATCTACGAAAATCCATTGAATGGGGTGGATACAAGGCCCTGGGTGTTGAAGTCAATTTAGCTGAAGTGAAAACTTCTTTTATCAATTTACATGTGCGCTTTGCTGGCCTGGAAATTACGGATGGGACAATGCCATCTCGGAATTCAGTTTCAATTGGAGAGATTCGATTTGGTTTATTGTGGGATGCCCTTTTGCGGGCCCGAGTGGTTGTGAATGAAGCGGTCATTGATCAAATTGAATTTGCAAAACCACGAAAATCGCCGGGGAGAGTTCGCCCGCCAGCGCCGCCATCGAATGAACCAAGTGTCATTGCGAAAGAAGCAGAAAAGGTAAAAAAACTGACACTAGAAAAAGCTGAACGAGAAGGTGCAAATAATGTCTTTGGCGATGCCGTTGCTATGCTTCAAGGTGGTTCAGGCGAAGCTCAACTGGATCAGCTCAAAGGAAATTTAAAAGCAGAAGAACTTGCAAAAAAAATTGAAGCAGACATTAAACAAATGCAAGTGGCTTGGGAACAACGATTTAAAACTTTACCTCAAGGAAAAGAATTCGAGGATTTGGGAAAAAGAATCGGACAAGTTAAAACATCGAATTTCAAAGATATGAATGAAGTTCAAAAATCCATCCAAGAAATCGATAAAATCTTAAAAGAAGGTGATCAAAAAATTAAAGCCATCACGACGGCGGTCAATGACTTAAACAAAGATGTCAGCGGCGCTCAAGGCCAAGTCAAATCTTTGGAGCAACAAATTCAAGATGATATCAAGTCACTAGAACAGCATTTTAAAATTCCAAAGCTTGATGCAAAGACCTTAAGTCGTTCAATTTTTCAACAGTATGCTGGGGTCTATCTTGCAAAAGCAAACGACTATAAAGCATTGGCTGTTCAATATCTTCCGCCTAAATTTACGAAAAAGGGAACGAATGAAACAGATGATACCATTCAGCCCCACCCTCGAGAAAAAGGTGTTACCTACGAATTCGGCCGTCAGAACTCATATCCCCTCTTTTGGGTGAAACGGGTTGCTGTGAGTTCTCAAGCTGGGGCTTCCGAATATTCTGGAAATATTTCAGGAGAAATCTTAGATATCACTTCAAACCAAAGAATGATTGGCAAAGCGACGATCGCAAAACTATCCGGAAATTTTCCAACTCAAAAGGTTGAAGGATTTAAAACTCAGTTAACTTTGAATAATTTGAAGCCTCAAAGTGAAGTGACTTGGGATGTTGCAGTTGCCCAGTACCCATTTGCAGGTCGCACTCTCGTCTCTAGCCCCGAAGTCGAAGTCGCTTTTGAACAGGCCCAAGTCAAACTTGATTTGAACACAAAGCTGGTCGATCTGAATGAATTTTCATTTCGAGCAAACAATTTATTTCAAAATATTGCTTACAAAGTTCAAGCAAAGAACGATGTTGTTGATGGCATTATGAAAAATGTTTTTGCAAATCTTCCGTCAATTAACCTTGAAGTGTGGGGCGAAGGGGAACCCTCAACACCAAGTTTGAATTTCAATTCGAATTTGGGTCCAGAATTGGCTGCAGGTTTTGGTCGCGAGGTCCAAGCCAAGATCAATGAATTCAAAGCTCGCATTGAAAAACAAGTCCGAGACGAAATTGAAAAAAACAAAAAACAAATCGAAGCCCAGATCAATGAATTCAAAGCTAAATACGAAGGTGAAATCAACAAAGTCAAAGCCCAAGCCGATGCTCAGAAAAAAATTGCTGAAGACAAAACAAACGAAGCCAAAAAAGACACAGAAAATCGCGCAAAGAAACAAATCGAAGAACAAGGTAAAAAGACTTTAGACGACTTGAAGAAGAAATTGGGTTTTTGATTCTAAAAAATGAATTGAATCTGATACGACCGAGAATCACTTATTTTTATCTCCAATCTTTATTTAGCAGTGGGCACTCGCCTGAATAAAGGAATAAAAAAACACGGCATTGGGAGAAACTGAAACCGCATCTAATTCTTCGCGCATTTTCCTCACCAAATCGGAATCCACAACTCCAGCTTCAATGAGCTGATCCGCGGCACTCAATAAAAGCTCTTTCCAATATTCAATAGCCGTTTTTCGTTTCCCGGGCTCACTACTATCGAACATCCAGGTTTTGACTTCTGTTTTGATGTCTTTAAATCCCTGGCTCAAAAATAAATTGCCCAGTTTTGCTCCTACAAAGGGATCTCCTGCCTTCTCATGCTGGTAATCATTGAAAGCCATCCAGTACTTCCAAACATTTGGCGAATAGGGCTCTAAGAAAAAAGACGAATTCAAAA
>JBKCTJ010000140.1:0-5445 GCA_046318875.1 Pseudobdellovibrionaceae bacterium
TTTATGGTGACCCCATCGAATGAACTCATTATTCGCTGAACTAATTTTTCTACTTTCATGTAGATCCGATTCTATCTCAGAGCATAGGGCAAATTAAGGCCCTTTTCCAGCCTTGGATCAAGTATGATTTCCTTGTTTACCTGTTGCGATGGTCGATGACTTGATTATTTTGGGCTGGGATTCGTGGTTTTGGCAAGATCTGTGGTGGTAATTTCCGGGATCTCATTGATTTTTTGACTGGTTCTCAGTTTTTGAGCAAAGGATTGCCGTGGGACCGTGTTTTTGAGTTGGTCTTAATCGTTTGGCTGGTTAAAATTCCTCAGGACTTTGTTGGTGGAACTCGAAGCCACGGCATGCGTGAGCTGTACAGCTTACGCATGTGGCCGTCTCATCCTGGCTTGTTTCATTTTGTGGCGGACCACGGGCTGGCTTTGGAGCCGGCGCCACTGATGGGATTCCCACATGATCCAGGATTTTTTTGATCACTTTGGGGTCCTCAATTGCTGAGATGATTTTCACTTTCCCGCCGCACAAGTTGCAGGTTTCAACGTCGATCCCAAATATTCGCTTTAAGAGCCTGGCCCAGCTGATACGGCTTTTCTTTTTTTGTTCAGCTAGTTTTTCGATCGGAGTTTGGTCCGTGACCAACTCAAGTTTCGGTGGCTCAGCCTTTACGGGAACGATCATTTTTCTGTGCTTGTAATGCGGAGCTAAAATTCCGTGGAACCTCGTAAGATGCACCCGTGGCCTCGGAACTATGGAGGCCAACTTTTCCATCAACTCCATTGGTGACATCACGATATGAGATGTCCCATCGTCATATGGTCGTTTTAGTTTATACACCACTTGTCCATTGGCGTTTTGTGACAGCCTCTCTTCAGCAATTGGTGGGCGTGCGATATATCTGCATAATTTCTCAAGGTCTTTCTTTTTCCCTGCACCAACTTGGACTCCAGCGTGAAGTGAGAACCCAGAGTTTGCGGCAACAAGTCCCTTCTTTGAGTTGTGGTCAGTTTCAGGCATTGTTTTGAGCACGAGGGCTTTTTTCCCTTTGTTTGCTCCGATTGCGAACCTGTAAGTGACAGCCGCTGCTTGAAGTCGTGAGAGGCTATCTTCCTGAGGGATTTCCAGTTGGAACTCTTTATTTTCATCGTCTTTGATGATGATTCCACTTTTTTCCAAATATCTTGTGATTTTATTTATGATTTCCATGAGTACTGACTCGAGCTCAGGCTTTGTTGGTGCTGCTGTGGGATGGAAAATTCTTGGCTCATTGTTTTCATTAACTGCGTAAACACCATCGATTGCCAGTTGATGGAAGTGCACATTCAGATTGATGGACCCACCAAACCTTTGGATCAAGGTGACAGCCCCTGATTTTGCTTTTGCTTAAGGCCAGCTTTTTTGATCAAGTGATTTGATATACACTTTGTTGTGATCGCTAAACATTTTCCCATGATCTTGGGACGGATTGCTAAAAGCAGTCTGAGCTGGAAAGGGAAACTCAAAACCCACTGCCTGATGGCTTTATCAGTTGGAAGTACTTCGTCCACCATATGGATTGCGGATTCATTCATTCTTCTTACTCCGCAGCTTGGACAGAATCCTCTTTTTTTGCAGGAAAACGCAACCAGGTGTTCATTGCTGCAGGATTCACATTTGGCCCGCAAAAACCCATGGGCCAGGATTCCGCATTTAAGATACTCATCAAATTCCTTGATCACAAAGTCTGGCAGCGGGTATCCGGTTTCCATCTCAACTTGCTCGAGGAAGCTGAGCAGATTTTCCTGCACGATTTTGTAGAGCAGAGTTTCTTCGGGTTTGTCTCTTTCATAGGTGAACTGCTTTTGAACTGCCGACATGTGTGACGCGCAATCAGCAAAATACGTGACCTGATCGCTGCCACTGGTGTGGATTTGACGATTTGATGTTTGGGATTCTCGGATTGCTGTGCTTCAGAACTCCTGGGGTAAGCTGATGATTTTACAATCAGGAAGGATCTAGATTTGGACCATGATTTTTGGCTTCTGAGCATCAACTTTAGTTGGTCCCGACCTCAAACTCTGTTTATTTTGTTTATGGAGATCTTTGGATATTGGAATTTTCGTGGTCCAGAAAGGAATGAGATGACATGAACGCAAAAGACACAACTGTATTGGTTTTACCCTCAATGATAATGATGACTCAGGCGCATATTGTTCTTCGTAAAGAAATTCAAAAATGGCTGCCACGCCGAAGGCCCGATGATAATAAATCTGCTGGTGGACGTGTTTTGATTCTTGCGGGAAGTGACATGATGCCAGGAGCCGCGATGCTTGCTGCAAAAGCTGCAAGTCGATGTGGGGCTGGGTATATTTACATCATTGAAAAACAAGTTTTAAATTTCATGCCTGAAGCTATTCTTTGGAATGGCAAAGATTTATATCAATTTGATGCAGTATTAGTTGGCCCAGGCTTGGGTATTTCAAAAAAGACCGCTGCCTTGATACAACGCTTAAAGAAAAGCCGGTCGCCCGTTGTTATTGACGCCGACGCATTGACTGTAGCTGCAGCAAAAAAAATGTACCCCTTCCCAACGAATTGGATTGCAACACCCCACGAATCTGAATTGTCGCGATTTTTTAAAATTGAACCAACACTAATCCGAAAAAAACGTTTGCAATTTTGTAAGCAAGGGCAAAGTTTATTGGGATGTACGATTTTGCTTAAGGGCAGAGGATCACTCATCTCGAATTCAACCAAAACAGCACTCGTTCCCACAGGTAATGTCGCTTTGGCAAAAGGTGGGAGTGGGGACGTCTTAGCAGGAATGATTGCAGCATTTATAGCTCAGGGTTTGTCACCCGAAAAAGCCGCCATACTTGCCTGTTGGATTCACGGAGACACGGCCGATCAATGGATCAAAGACGGAAAAGATGAATTGAGCTTTTCACCCTCTGATCTGCTCGATTCACTTCCTCTTGCACTTGCTCGGTTGAGAAAATAAAAAAATTAAAACTCCCATCCAACCCCAGGAATGTCAGTTCCCATGACCAATAGAGGGATGATATTCATCCACGAAAGATTTCTTACATCGTTGAAACGATCTGTGTTTTTAAGGAACTCCTCATGCGCTGACAAGGGCTTGCTTACATCCCAGATTTTTTGGGCCCAAAATATCGGTGCAGAGGTTCTTCACGTCGATGGTTGTTCTTTCGTCAATAAAGCCCAGCTGTATTGCTCGCCTAAGCTTTCAAAATGACGATATTGTCACGTCCGAAAACTAAATTTTTTTGCACCGTGAGCTGTGTTTGAGGCGCCAAAATAACTTCCGTCTCGTAACTTTGACCAGCGATCAAAGCTGGCAATTCCGCCGAACCCAGTCGTTGATTTAAATTCCCAAGGATTTCAAAAGTAACTTGAACTGCGGTTGCTCGTCTTCTGATTTTCCCGTCCATAACCTCCGCGTGAGCATCCCAATAATATTCGTGATAAAAAAACGAGCTTGGTCGTGCCTAACCGCGCACTCTCTGACAAGTATTTCCAAATAAATCTGTTCGGAGCGCTGTTTTTTAGCTCGCTTTTCTCTTTCTTTAGGGACTCTTGCCCGAGCGGCATCGAGAATAATTAAAAATTGAACGAGAACCTCGTCTTCATATTTTAGGATATGATCAAATATTTTTTCAAGTCTTTGTTTTTTGGTTTTGGCCTTTGTTATGGCTTCACGCAAATGCCAATTGGTTCGCTCTCCAGCCCTTGTAATGAGGGCATCATAGAAGTCTTCTTTGCAACCAAAATAGTGGGTCAATGTTCCAACCGAGACTTCTGCAGAATCTGCAATTTCGCGGATACCAAAAGTCTCGATAGATCCTCTTAGGATCAATTTTGACACATTATTTAGGATCGCCTCTTTTTTTTTATCATGATTGATTATTTTTGGCATTATCCAATGATATTAAAACATTTGTTTTAAAACAAATGTTTTGTTATAAACAAATAAACCTGGATGGGAATATCCGATATCTGGTGCTCATCTGCTTGAAGTCTGAGGATTAAGTTGTTGGAAAGTATAAATACGAAATTGAAGTTTATGATTTTTGTGGTCACTTGCCTTGCAACTTTTAACTGTAGCTCATTTCAAACGGGAGGATCCTCAATGGTGAATTCTGTTTTTCGAAAAGAAGTTGGTGTTCGAGAGCCTGTTCAATATGTCTGGATAGAGTCTGTGCGCATGGCATACTCTGATCCTGATTCCGCTTCAGGCCTACCAATAATTTTTGCTCTCCATGCAATCGGCCACGGTGGAAGAGATTTTGAAGCAGTTCAGAAGTACTTTGCTGGAAAGTACCGAATTATTACGTTGGATTGGCCAGGGCAGGGAAACTCAGGTCTCGATCAAGAGCCAGCCAGTGTTTTTCGATATACAAAGATCTTCGCAAATTTTATTTTGAAATTGAAGATTTCGGATTTCGTCATCTTGGGTAACTCCATCGGTGGTGGGGTAGCCATAAAGTACGCCAGTGAGAATCCAAGCAAAGTTAAAGCCTTGATTCTTAGCAATCCCGCCGGTCTTGATAAAGGAGGATTCTTTGCACCGATTTTCATTTGGTGGATCGAGAGAAAAATGAAATCTGGAACAGCAATGGAGGATTCATTTCGCAGCTGGTTCAGTGATTACTATCACCAGGTTTTAATAACTGAGCAGTCAGCTTCTCAAAGGCAGCGAATCATTGCCTCTGCATACGAGATAGCTCCGATTCTAGAGCAAGCTTGGCACAGTTTCAGACAGCCTGAGGGCGACCTGAGAAGTTTTATTCCAAACATTACAATGCCAGTGCTGTTTGCTTGGGCCAAAGAAGACCGCTATGTGCAGTGGTCTCGGTGTCGCCAGGCAGTCGAAATGTTTGAAAATAAAAAAATCGAGTTTTTTAAAGCCGGTCATTCTCCATTTCTAGAAACGCCGGATGAGTTCAATGCATCTGCTCATCGTTTTCTAGAGGCTCTAGCTCATTAGAAGTTTTTCTTTGGCGCTCAATTTCAAAGGTAAAAAATTATCTGTTCCAGGTCACCGTTTCCTGCGTTCAGCAAAGATCACCTGAAGATTGAGATTGGAAATCTCAAAGAGGTGGACACACTCCGTTTGAAGTTCGAATCCATATTGCTGGTACTGCGGCGGAATTTTAACGAGTCCTGGCTTGGCATTTGAAGAAAGATCACCCGCCTGAAAGAGAGAAGATGTGACGTGGATACGTCACGATTACTTGCGAAAAATCTGAAAATGAACAAATCAGCCAAAGGAAACAGCGATACGCTTGGACCTTGAGCACTTCAGCACGTCTTTTGCCATGTATAATGGCTGCGTGACTTATCACTTTCCTCAATACCCTATGGTAGCTGGCTCTCTGGACATCCAGCGCAACAGTGCGTTCCACCTGAGACTTCTGGGCTTCGTGTTTATACTCAGGA
>JBKCTJ010000141.1:0-9017 GCA_046318875.1 Pseudobdellovibrionaceae bacterium
CCGTGGGTTAAGTGCCCACCGTGGGAAAGATCCATTCCTAAAATCGTATCACCTGGTTTCATGGTTGCCAGGAAGCAAGCCATATTTGCTTGAGATCCCGAATGAGGCTGCACATTGGCAAACTGACATCCAAAAATTTGCTTCGCACGATCAATTGCAAGGGATTCAATTTGATCCACCACTTGGCAGCCGCCGTAATATCTTTTCCCGGGGTAACCTTCGGCATATTTATTTGTAACGATGGAACCCTGTGCCGCCATGACTGCTGCCGATGCATAATTTTCAGATGCAATCATTTCCAGACCCGACACTTGCCTTTGGTATTCTTGATCGATCAAAGAAAAAACAGCATCGTCGTATTTTAAAAATTGGTTGTGAAAAAGATCTTTCATCGTAGAGGTCCTATCTTAGTTACTCTGTTTTGATGCCGGCCACCTTCAAATAAAGTATCAGAAAATATCTGAATCATTTTTAGTGAATCAGAAAGATTATTAAATCTGGAACCCAAGCAAATCACTTGGGCATTGTTATGAGATCTGGCCATTTTGGTGATCTCGTCATTATAACAAAGGGCTGAACGCAAATTTTTATACTTATTTGCAGTGATATTCATTCCTTGGCCAGACCCACAAATTAAAACGGCAAATTCAAACAGTTGCCTTGGATCTGTTTCATGCTGATAAACTTCATTCAACGCGTGACAGGCCAGATGCGCGTAATCAGGATAATCCACTGAATCTGCAGTCATTGTCCCATAGTCTTTGATGTCATACTGATTTTTAATGGCTTCCACAACTTGAGTTTTGAGTTCGAAACCTGCGTGGTCACAAGCGATGTGGATTTTCTTTTTCATTCGTGAAATCTCGAGAAAATCATACAAGCGTTCGTGCCACCAAAACCAAAACTATTGTTCATCACATGAGTCAATTTACCTTCACGAGGTTGATCAGGAACATAATCCAAATCACAATCTACACTTGGAGTTTTTAAATTGATTGTTGGCGGAACAATTTGATGAATCAGACTTTGAATACACATGGCACTTTCAAAAGCTCCTGCAGCACCAAGCAAATGTCCTGACATGGATTTCGTCGAAGAGATCCAAACTTTTTTTGCATCATTTTGAAAAAGTGATTTAATTGCAGCAGTTTCTAAACCATCACCGACGGGAGTGGATGTGGCATGAGCGTTAATATACTGAATGTGTTGAGGAGTTAAATTCGCATCTTTCAAAGCCATCTTCATACTGCGCACAAAACCTTCTCCTTCAGGGGCAGGTGAAGTCATATGGTATGCATCTGAAGACGCACCATAACCAGTAATCTCACAAAGAATTTTCGCATTTCTTTTTTGTGCGTGTTCCAGACTTTCAATCACGAATACGGCAGAACCTTCACCTAAAACAAACCCGTCTCGAGTTTGATCAAAGGGTCGACTTGCAGATTGGGGAGAATCATTTCTGGTTGAAAGCGCTTTCATCGCCGCAAATCCACCGATGGCTGATGCACAAACGGCACTTTCAGTTCCTCCAGCAATTTGGACGTCACAAATTCCACGGCGAATTCCTTCAACAGCTTCACCTAAAGAATGAATTCCGCTGGCACAAGCAGAAGTAATTGAAAAATTTGGACCTTTAAAACCGAAATAAATTGTCACTTGGCCCGATGCTAAATTGGCAATTGTCGAAGGAATAAAGAAAGGCGAAATTCGTCCGGGACCTCGAGAGTTCATTTTCAGAATCTGTTCTTCGATGATTGGAAATCCACCGATGCCGGTACCGATGTATACGCCACAGCGCTCAAGGTCAATTTTTTCCAGATCAAGAGCAGACATTTCCAAAGCCATTTTCGTCGATGCGATGGCGTATTGGATAAACAGATCCATTTTTTTTTGTTCTTTTTTTTCGATGTAGAGGTCGGGATTAAATCCTTTCACTTCTCCAGCAAAGTGAACATCGTGAGCAGCCGCATCGAACCGAGTTATATTTGCTACACCAGATTTTCCGTGCAGTGCATTTTTCCAAGTTGTTTCAAGATCGTTTCCCAAGGGATTCACAGTTCCCATGCCAGTGACAACAACACGATGCTGTTTAGACCCAGCAATAAACTGAGAATTTCTGAAATGATGATTTTGAGCAGGAGAGTTCGAATTCGTATTCAAGCAGTCACCTCGAGTAAACTTTAGATCTGAGTCTAGATGTTATATAGTGTGGTGAAAGTGTAAGACATTTATTTTTTAAAAAGAACTCTTATCGCATGATTTCAAGAGACCCCATGAAAGGGTCTCTGAGAGTTGTAAAAATTAAGCTTTACCTTTTTTTGACAAATATTCCTGAACGTCGTTCACAGTTTTCAGTTTTTCGGCGTCTTCATCTGGAATTTCGATGTCGAATTCTTCTTCCATAGTCATAACCAGCTCAACGATATCCAAGCTGTCAGCACCAAGATCATCAATAAAAGATGCTTCAGGTTTTACTTTTTCTGGGTCAACACCAAGTTGTTCAACGATGATGTCTTTCACTTTTGGGTGCATTGTCACTACTCCTTTATTCTCAGTTCCATTTTCTAAATTTGTTTGATTCGTCACTTCCATTTTTTCTCCCTTGTTTTCTCGATGTGCCAAGAAAACCTTTAATTCATAAACATTCCACCATTAACGCTTAGAGTCTGACCAGTCATATACGATGCTTGATCAGAAAGCAAAAACCGAACTGCTGATGCCACATGTTGGGGCTGACCAATGAATTTTAATGGAATTTTTTCCAAAATCTTGGCTTTGATCTCTTCAGAAAGAACATCAGTCATTTCAGTTTGGATATACCCAGGTGCAACCACATTCACTCGGATACCACGAGAAGCCAGTTCCAGAGCACAGCTTTTGGTTAAACCGATCATCCCAGCTTTACTGGCAGCATAGTTGGTTTGCCCAGCATTACCAGTGAGTCCGATGATTGAACCAATATTCACAATACTGCCTTGTCTTTGCTTCATCATGATCCTAGATACGGCCTGGATGGTCAAAAAAGCCCCCCGTAAATTCGTATCAATGACTTGATCCCATTCCTGAAGTTTCATTTTCATTAGAAGTTGGTCCTTTGTGACCCCAGCATTGTTTACAAGACCATCAACCTGCTCCAAGCGATCACAAACTTGCTTCATTTGTTGTTCGACGGACTCAGGGTCTGCAGTGTTCATTTGGAAACAAAAATGGTTCTGTCCCGGCAAGGATTTTAAAGTTTCATTTGCAGCTGATTCATTTGATGAATAAGAAAAAGCGACAAGGGCCCCATTTTCCGCAAGATCTTGAACCAAAGACTTTCCAATTCCACGAGATCCGCCAGTGACTATAATTTTTTTATTCTGTAAGGAAAGCTGACTCATTTGATGTCCTTAGGATCATTTCTTATGTGTTTTAACTGTGTCTGAAAAACATTCTTGATTCAACAATTATTTTATTGCTGTTTCCATTCAAAAAAGAATGAAAGTCGCTGTCTTTTTAGTCAACCACGTTCTCAAATCAAAGGGTCATTTTTGATTTTAAACTAAAAGAGTTTACAAAGCCCCTTGCTGAATTCGAACAATTGTGTTTTTCAAATCATCCAAAGTTCCTGTGTAAAGAACCTCAAGGGCAGGATCAATTTTTTTAATCAATCCTGTTAAAACTTTTCCAGCGCCGCATTCGATCATTTGAGTTGTTCCTAGTTTTTTCAATTCGATAACAGAATCCGTCCAACGAACTGCTCCAGAAACTTGCTTGATCAAATTTTCTTTTATCAAAAAGGAATCTGTTTCCCCGCAAGCTGTGAAATTTTGAACTACTGCTTTACCGGCATTTTTAAATTGAACAGATTTTAAGTAATCAGCCATTTTCTCTTCTGCAATTTTCATCAATTCGCAATGAAAGGGTGCTGAAACATTTAACGGAATCAACTTAGCCTTACGAAGTGCTTCGGGAAACATTTCAGTTTTTAAATTGGTCTTCAAAAATTCCAGGGCAGACAAATGTCCACTGATCACCACTTGGCCAGGAGCATTCAAGTTTGCTGGGGATAAAATAAGCTTTTGCGACGAGGCTTCAAAAATTGTTTTTAAAGTCACTCGGCACAATTCACTGACTTGTTCATCCGCAAGACCTAAAACTGCAGCCATGCCACCCACACCCACAGGAACTGAAGACTGCATGAGCTGGCCACGAAGCCGCACAGAACGAATGGACTCCGCAAAGGAAATGACTTCTGAAAAAGACAGGGCACCGTATTCCCCAACAGAATGACCAGCTGTATATTTAAAATCCAATTGAGTTTCAGTACGCAGCACTTCAAATACGGCAGCGGCAACGGTTAAAATTGCTGGCTGAGTGTTATGAGTTAGAGCCAAATCCGTTTCAGGCCCCGTAAAACACAGTTTTTTCAGATCAGCGCCTATGGCATCGGAGGCTTCTTCGAAAACTTTTTTTGATTGAGGAAACTCTTGGATTAAAAACTCACCCATTCCAACAAACTGGCTTCCTTGACCGGGAACCAAAAGTGCTCTGTGGCTCATTAATACCTCATTAAAAGACTGCCGCTGGTGATTCCCGCGCCGAAAGCAGTAAGCAGAATCGTCTGACCACGCTTGATTTTTCCTTCAATCCTGGCAAGCTCAAAGGCAATAGGAATTGATGCAGCAGAAGTGTTTCCAGTTTCATGTAAATACATGATCACTTTTTGCATCGGAATATTAAAATGCTCCGCAACACTTTGTAATATGCGAGCGTTCGCCTGATGAGGAATGATCCAATCCACTTGATCCGATGTATGATCGTTTACGGCCAATGCATCCTGACAAACTTGAACCATGGTACGAACTGCATGTTTAAAAATTTCTCGACCCTTCATTTTAACGTAATGAAGATCTTGATCCATGACTTCCTGGCTAAATGGAATTTTTGATCCACCAGCTGGAAGTACGAATAAGTCACCCAGATTTCCATCCGTGCGTAAATGCGAAGATAAAATAAAATTCATATCATTTGGTCCAGCTTGGGAAACAATCCAAGCCCCAGCTCCGTCACCAAATAAAATACAAGTTTCACGGTCCTTGTAATTCACAAAGCGGTGCAAGACTTCTGCTCCAATAACTAAAACATGTTTATGATAGCCTGTGCGAACAAATTGGTCAGCAACAGAAAGGGCATAAACGAATCCAGAACATGCAGCGGAAATATCAAAACCCATAATGTTTCGACATTTCAGTTTTTCTTGGAGGACACAAGCTGTTGATGGCATGACCTGGTCTGGTGAAACCGTCGCCACGATGATCATATCGATATCTTGGGCAGTGAGCCCCGCATCCTTGAGTGCAACTTGAGAAGCTTTTAAAGCAAGATCGGAAGTATATTCACCGGGGGCCGCGATGTGTCGCCGTTCAATCCCAGTTCTTTCGCGGATCCATTGATCAGATGTGTCCACTAATTTCTCAAGATCAAAATTAGTGAGCAATTTTTCAGGTAAGTAATGGCCTGTGCCAGAAATTTTAGTTCGAAACAGATGATCTGTTTTCAATGGTAGTAACCTACACCTTTAAATGGAGTCTGCAGACTATTCAGCAGACTTTGTTTTTGCGGCGCTGATTTGCTTCCCTTTGTAGTAATAAGCTCCGTCAGCAGCTTTAAAAGCAGTGTGTGGCTTAACCCATTCTCTTAATTTAGAATCTTTAGCCATTGCAGGCATTTCCAATCCATCGTGTGATCTTCTCATATCACGGCGTGATCGCGACGTTTTTTTCTTTGGAGTAGGCATAGTGGTCCTCGCTGAATACGGTTGAAAAGTCGTCATCCTGACTTAAGTCAGATTAAAAATCAACACGAAACATCGCTTACATTTTAAGATTTTTAAGGACTTCGAAAGGCGATGGTTCTTTTTCCGCAGTTGTTGTCTCGTCGTAATCAAAGGCCCCTGGGACGACTTTCTTGGGACATAGGGTACATTGATCACCCTTGACTTCAGGGCTTGGATTCTCGGGAATGGTTAAAGCCACGACTTCATGCAAGTATTCTCCGAGATCAAAAGTCATATCCAGGGAATAATGAATGCTGGATAAATCCCCTTCGTTTTCTTGGTATGGAGTTTTTGCATATCGCTCTGTTCGACCGACATCCATTTCAGGAATCATGATTTCATTGATGTTTTTCTTTAACTTAAAGTCAAAATCTTCAGCACATCTTGAACATTGCTGAGAAGTGCTGGCTTGAATGATGCCTCTCATTTCGAAATGCATGTGATTGATGGGTCGCAAAGTGATGCTGATTTCAAAAGGCTGATTCCCGACCAGATCTTCAAGAGCTTTCACAGCTTCAGGGTCTTTTCGAGTGTAGTTAAAGTTTTTTCCTTCTTCAGGAATATCCGTCAGTTTTATTTTTAAACTTAGATCTTTTCTCATGGTTTTCACCTGCAGAGATTCAACTACGTAGTCTTGCGCGCAAAGTCAAAGATTCAGAAAAACTTCTGATAATTTTTGCTTGGTTTTTAATATCTTCAGTTCAACCAATTGATCTTGCAAGAGCTTCCAGCGAGCTTCGGTCATCTCTCCCAATTTTGATCCTGGGCCAACTTCGATATAGGGCCTTTGGGCATCTGCACTTTTTTGAAAAGCTTCAGCATCCATTGAGGGATTCAGTTTCATCATTATCCCATTGGTTTGGCTGGAATTCTTTAAATAATCACTCCATCCGCTACGAACAGATGCAACCATTTTGGTGATCACTGGTTTTTGAGCGACCAAATCAGCTGACCTTACAGCAAGAACTGTGGTGTACGGGTTAAAACCTTCCTCGGCCACGGCAAAAACTTTTGGCTTCACACCAGCTTTTTCAGCGCTGAGGGGTTCTGATGTAGCAAAACCTTGTTGTGAATAAACCTTATTTTGTAAAAAAATACCGATACCACCGGCATAAGGCACAATCTTTACTTTAGGTTTTCCCAGTTTGTTTTCCAAAAAGCGAAAATAGGAAAGACCCTGCTGGACTGCCAGAACGCCGTCAGATTTAAAAATATCCTGGATCGAGTTTAAATTATTATCCTGCCTGGTCATAATGATTTGGGGATTTTTTTGAAACACGGCAAAAACTGCAGTGACAGTTTTTTTAGGATCTCGCTCGTTGGCCAGCAAAATTTCTTCGGCTGAAACGATGGCATAATCCGTTTGGCCATTTTGCAGCATTTGCACTGTGGGAGTTCCAGAACCACCTTCTAAAATTTGGACATCGAGTTGATTTTGTTTGAACTTATCCGTTCGCGCAGCTTCATAAAAACCGCCAAACTGAGGCTCGGCTTTCCAATTTAAATTCAAACGAACCGGGGCGGCGGAGCTGGCCCGTAAAATTGGGGCAGCATAGCTGGCCCGTGGCAGTAGCCCCATTTGCAAGCAAAACAAAACCGAAAAAATCTTTAACTTCACAGAGCCCCCCCATAACATTTTTTTAACCCAAATCCAAATCCCGAGCAAACGGTCGCTGCCGATGTATTGCAAAATGCATAAACTGGATAAAAAATGAAAAACTCAAACCAACCAAAGCCAACAGAATTAATGCTATAAAAACCAAATCAATCTTCTGCTGAGTTCGCGCTGAATCAATGAGACTGCCCAGACCAGACCCAGCAACAAATTCACCAGACACGACTCCAATGACAGAAAGACCTGCCGCATTTTTTAAACCTAACATCACTGATGGGTAGGCAGCAGGAATTTGCAGGTAAATTAAGGTTTTGAGACGAGAAGCTTTGAGCAACCGAAATAAATCTCGCTGTTCAGTTGAGACACTGCTTAATCCCACCAAGGTCCCAGCCAAGATAGGAAACAAAGAAACAAAAGTTGCTGCAGCAATAATGGTTGAAGATCCAAATCCAAAATAAATCACCAGCAGGGGAGCAATGGCTACAATGGGGACAGTCTGCAGAAAAATGGCAAATGGTAAAAGCGTTTCCCGCGCCACACGACTAAGACTGAGCAATGAAGCTATCAATGTTCCTAGAATAAAACTTAAAATCAGCCCCATCAACGCATGAAGGGATGTTTCCAAAAGTGCTGGAAAAATTTGATCGGACCAATTTTCTGTCAGCGCCCACAACATTCTTTGAGGCGAGGGAATCAAAGAAGCATTTAGAATTCCGGCCAAATCCATGCTTTGCAATAGCACTAAGATGAAGATGAAAAAACAAAAGGGATAAAGAAAAGCAAATCTGTTTTTCACAGAGCACCCTTCAGCTTGGCACTCTCTAAGAAGGGCTTGTCGTCGCTGAATTCGCGCTGTTTTGGAAACTTCGATAGAATTTCGTTTGCGAAGTTTTGCTGAGAGTTCGAAAGCTGAAATTGATAGTGCCCAAAATCTTGTCGCTGATCCAAGATTTTTTTTCCGCCGTAGTCGAGCAACATAATTCGGTCACACAGCTTGACCGCTTCAGAAATAGAATGAGTCACAAAAATGACTGTGATATTTTTCTCGCGACTGATTTTAAATAGCTCTCGCTGCAACTCAACGCGAATAACTTCATCCAGGGCCGCAAAAGGCTCGTCTAATAACAAGAGCTCAGGCTTCATCATCATAGCTCGTAAAAAGGATGCCCGCATTTTCATTCCCCCGGAGAGTTCATGGGGGAATTTATTTTTAGCACTTCGCAGATTCAAACGATCAAGCCACTGGGACAGGAGTTTAAAATCAGGTTTATTTCCGTGAAGGCTATAATGCAAAAGTGCATTTTCTTCAACACTGAGCCATGGCAGCAGGTTCGACTCTTGAAAAACAAAAGCCAATTGAAGCTGCGGATTCAAATTGATTTTGCCACTGTCTGGTTTTTCCAACTGAGCAATCAAGCGCAACAAAGTGGACTTCCCACAACCAGAGGGACCCAAAACGCCAACGAAATCTTTTGCCTGAATTTGATCACTGAAATCACCGATGATGAGCGAGGAATTCCCCCCACCAGATCTTGAGTCAGGTTTATTTGGGAAACTTTTTGTGAGATTTTGAAATTCAATCAT
>JBKCTJ010000142.1:0-1564 GCA_046318875.1 Pseudobdellovibrionaceae bacterium
GGTTCAATGTTACGTATCAACTGTTCCTGCAAAATTTCTTCTTTAAGATAAGTCCGACAGTAGGTCCGAAGATATTCTAATTTTTCTGCTTCACTTTCGTAGTGCAGCAGTTTTGGTAAACTCCCAAAGCGCAAAACATCCTTCAGTTGAAATTGCTCTCCTAATTCAAACGTCGTTAATGGAAATAGGTGATACTCAAAGGCTCGGCCAGCCAGAAGATTAGCAGCTCCACGTTTAAGTTTTCGAGCGCTTGATCCCGTCATTACAAACTGAATTTCTGGATGTCTTTCAATTTCACGATGAACCACATCTATAAGTTTAGGGATTTTTTGAATCTCATCCAAAATCACTCGCCGAGGCTTCTGCCCATTGATCAAAAAAGAAAGCTGATCAGGATCACGTCGAAAAAGCTCCTCACTTTCAGCTTGGAGCAAATCAATCCAAAGTGTTTGCTCAGTGTGAAACAGCTCGCGAAGAAGAGTCGATTTACCACAACCTCGTGCTCCAAAAAGAAATAAACTATTGTTTTTACTAAGCATTTGTATTCTTGAGACCATATTCCGAAATTGTCGTGCATTTTCGGAGCTGAGTCATGATATATTTTATTTAGTTGAATGATTGGGTTCAAGTCCTCAATTCAGACAACTCAGACAACTCACTTTGTTATTCAAAATCAAGTCACTCGACGGATTCCGCACATTGAGTTCAATGAACTATCTGTGAGGAATCGTCGGAATAAATCTGTGATTTAAACAAGAGGGTTACCGTAGAGGCTTCGATTATTTCAGAATTCGAAAGAAAAATAAGTCATTTGAATTTAAAAAATTGGAAGATCGAAAAAATCTTGATCTCACCGCGAAGCGCTTCTCTTGCCTTAATGGAATCAGGTTATCTTCACGAAATACTAGATACCAAAAAATAGCCGTTTGGCCATTCATGAATTGCACTTCTGATGTGTAAGCGATCCATTTCCCGTTTTTGAAGTTTGAAGTTCGAAGACTTATTCTGGCTTTCAGGTGGAAGTCAGAAATTATGAATCAGTCACAATTCGTATCGGTTGCAACATGCACGGCAGAAGGTATTTTGAGAAAGCACACACGATTGGAGCCAAATCCGTGAAAAGCTTAGCTGAAAAGGGTTTGAAATTTTATCAGAGTTTATACGAAGACGAGGACAAGATCAGAGACAAAACTCCACAAGAAAGAAAAAAGCATCGCGATGAAATTCAAAAACCAATTTGGGATGAATTTAAAACATGGGTTCAAACTGAAAAAGAAAACGTCCCTCCAAAAAGTAAAATATGTGAAGCGTTCAATTATTTTGAAAACGAATACGAATACCTGACAGGATATTTAAAAGATGGCCTAATTGAAATGGACAATGGATTTACCGAAAGAAAGATCCGCAAATTTGCTATTGGCCGCAACAATTGGATGTTTTCAGATACCGAAGCCGGCGCTCACCCAAGCGCACTTCTTTATTCAATTTGTCTGACGGCGCACACCAATGAAGTGAATGTTTACAAATTGCTGGTTCATCTCATTAAAGAAATACCAAAAGCAAA
>JBKCTJ010000143.1:0-2067 GCA_046318875.1 Pseudobdellovibrionaceae bacterium
GAGGGCAAACAATTGAAGATGCCAAAGTTTTATTTGAAGCGCCAAAAAATATTTTGAAAGTTTGGTTTTCTATAGATAAAAAATCATCAAAGATCCTTGCTGGAATTCTTCGATCTTGGAATCAAACCGAATATTTTATTCTCAATGGGGAACATCCACCCATTTCAATGAATATCCCTGTGCTTTGGAATTATCTGGGTGTTTTCAAAAGCCATCTTATTTTGCAAGTCACAGAAAATAATTCTGATTTCATCAAAGGTGATGTGGTTCTGTATCATTTAGATCATCACAAGTATTCCCTGATTTTCCGTTCTGCAAATAAATGTTATTTAAATCATTTGGAAATGACTGATGATTATTTAATTTTACAAGTCCTCGCAGATTTAAAAAGTGAACTTTGGATTTATGAAGTCAGTGAGAGCAATTGCCGTTTGATTCAAAAAATTTACAAAGCTGATTGCACACTCAGTTCATCTTCAGCATTTAAAAATCACGTGGTAATTCAAAAGGTAGGTTATTTAACTCCTCCACATTCAGAGCTTTGGGATTTGGATCAGATAAAAAATCTGACGACGGGTCAAATCGCTTTAGATCTGCATGATTCTATTGATTGTAAAATTCGCGATCTCTTTGCCGCAGAAACAAACTTTCCTTATCTTGATTACCAAATTTCAAGACATTCTGCTGTCTCTGTCGATGGTGTGCAGATCCCTTATTTTGTGATCTCAAAAAAGGGTTCAGGCACTCAGCCTGTGCCATGTTTGATGTATGCTTATGGCGGATTTGCTCGAATCCCAGCAGTGCAGTTTCTCGGATTAATAGGAACTGCTTGGTTACAAAACGGTGGATGTTATGTCGTGGCCCATATCCGTGGGGGTAACGAGTATGGACCTGATTGGCATCAAGCTGCGGTTCAAGAAAATCGTTGGAAGTGTTTTGAAGATTTTGCCAACGTTGGAAAAGATTTAATTCATAAGGGACTGACTACTTCAAAGCAACTCGCGATTCGCGGTGGCAGTAACGGCGGACTTTTGGTTGCAGAGACAGCTCGTCGATATCCAGAACTTATTGCTGCTGTGATCTGTCTTAAACCAGTTTTAGATATGCGCATGTACAGTCATTGGCTGGTCGGCAAGTATTGGATGGATGAATACGGTAATCCTGATCTCCCAGAGCATTGGGATTTTATGAAGAAATATTGTCCTTACTATCAGCTTGATCTGTCACAAAAATATCCTCCAATTTATATTGAAACGTTATCAACTGACGATAGGGTCCACCCAGCACACGCAAGAAACCTTGCTCAGAAGCTGAAAGATCTGGGAATGCAGTATCTGTTTTTCGAAAGTAACGAAGGTGGTCATATGTACCGAGTTGCACCTTCACAGATTGCTGAGCTTGAAGCCATGAGATTTTCTTTTTTGTTTCGCGAAATTCAAGGCGAGACAGCACGGACTTAGATCCAGGACTCAATTCCCTCGACAAGATCGGTCCCTCCGAATTATTGTGAAAGCTTGAGGTGGATGATGAATAAATTGATTTTAATATTGGCTATCAATCTGATCAGCGTATTTGCATTTGCAAACGAAAAAAATTATCTGTGTGTTGTTGGGGCTTCAAAAGCTGCGAACTTCACAGTTTTAGAAACTGCAGATTTTAAATATTTTATTAAATCAGATTTCACAGGTGAATTTGCAAAAGGTGAAATGACTGAAGAACAAAAGAAAAATTTAAACATCGAAGTTGAAGCAACAATTTTCGATAGTATTTCTGGTAAGGGATATACTTTCATTTACACAAAAGCTGATTTCTCACTTTTGCAAGCTGACTGTAATCTACTTTAAATTACAAAGATGAGGGCTAAGCCCCAGTCCCAGAGTATTCGCGAATCGCTTTCCGCCAAAGAAAATAACTGATTAACCCACAAACCCCAGTCCCAACAAAAATGGTAAAAAAACCGTGGATCATGTCAGAAAGCCCCAGTCGCCCGGTAAGATACCCAACAGGAACAAAAACTCCACAAGAAAACGGTAAATTCAGCAAATACTGTTTATATGGCTCAGGAAC
>JBKCTJ010000144.1:0-3828 GCA_046318875.1 Pseudobdellovibrionaceae bacterium
ACTTGAGGCCTATCCCAAAAAAGTCGATAAATTCCAGTCTGAGGCAAAAATAAAAGGCCCATCAACCCGGCAACTACATAAATCCGATGTCTTTTTCGAAAACGCAAACTGGCAAAATAAATCACAAAAAATAAACAAATAATATTTAAAATTTTCATGGATAAAAATTCTAAACCGAAGAAAGCAAAAGGTGTTAATAGCAAATGATATCCAAAGTGTTGATCAACGAATTGGCCTTGAAACTGGGTCCTTTGCATCGTGCCAATTCCAGTCAAATCAAAATTTCCATCGGCGTACATCTGTGCGATTTTGAGATGATAATAGGAGTTTTGAGAAAAGGCATAATTTTTTTGAGAGAACACTGTATGATAAAATCCAAAGCAAAGAAGAAACAAAATAACGAAAGAACCTACCGAGCCAAAATGGGACTTAAAAATCTTTTGCATATGGTGCAATTTAAATACTTAAAACTACAAAGGTCTAGGCCCTGTTTCAAATTTACTACTTTTTTGTCTTGGCGACCAATTCGCGTTACAGTAAGACCATGAGCAAGCAATGTGGTCATAAATTGAAATTTATTTTATTATTGTTCACTTTTTTTTTCGCAACTGCCCCCCTTCGCCCTCAGGCAGCTGAAGAAAGCATTGATAAATCTGCAACAACCATCAATGCTTACAAGGTCAATTTGGATGAAAACAAAAATGTGATTTACAACCGTTCAAATGTCACTATAGATAAAAATTCACCTCGAACAGTTTTAATCATTTGGACCTCTTGGTGCCCGCATTGCACCCGGCTGTTTAGTGAACTTAAAACCAAAGGATATTCCACCCATTTAAAGAACTATAAGTTAATTGGACTTTCTGTAGATGCGGCAAAACCTAATTTTGAAAAAGCAATCAAAGGAAACGACGGCCATCGCCTTTCCGATAACTACTGGATTCACCCCAAAGACATCAAAGACAAGCCTTGGTCTAAAATTCCTACGATCCTTATTTTTGACAAAAGTGGCGAATTATCAAGAGTCCTTGAAGGACAAAGCTCTGTTGATGACTTGTTAAAAAGACTCAAATAACTCAAAGAAGTTTTCTTAAAATGCTTTGTTTGACGATCCAAAAAATGGGGAAAATTTTCAAATTCCTAAGGTATCTTCATTTTTGCAGGGGTAATTGGTTATTCGCTGGCGCATTTTGTTCAAATAGCACAGTATGGCCTTAACTTCAGAGAAATTGAATTCTTCAGGAGCATCCAATGTCTGTATTGCATTTTGTTTTTTTATTGTCCTTTTTTTTCAGTGGAGTTGTTATGGCCATCGAAGAACCCAAGTTTACTATTGAGACAAAAAATGAAGTCTATGAAATTAGAAAATATGAATCGACCCTTGTTGCGGAAACAAAGGTCACGGCAGATTTTGACGAGGCTGGGAATAAAGCATTTCGCATCCTAGCGAATTATATATTTGGTAATAACAAATCAAAAACAAAAATTGAAATGACGGCACCCGTTTCTCAACAATCTGAAAAAATTGAAATGACGGCACCTGTGACGATGACAAAAGAAAACACCGATTATTTAGTTCAATTCACAATGCCAGCATCATTCACTAAGGAAACGCTCCCCCTTCCAATGGACCAGAGAGTGATTATTCGTGAAATTCCAGCAAGGCGCGTAGCGGTTTATAGCTACTCGGGTTCCTGGTCACAGAAGAGATTCAATGCCAAGCTTGAAATTTTTAAATCGGCGCTGAACAAGGATGGATTAACAATTTTAGGGGATCCGATTTTTGCTCGCTTTAATTCTCCTTTTCAGCTTTGGTTTTTAAGACGAAATGAAATTTGGATCGAAGTTGCGAGTAAATAGCTAAGGTAAAGCAAGGCAAGGTCAAATGAAGAAAAAATGGATTTTAGCAGTTGTGACCGTTCTTTTCGTTGGAACGACCACTTCCTATTACTTTATTCAGAAAAAAAGAACTTATGATTTGATCTCTCCTAAAGTGGGACCTATTACCGAAGCAATCTACGGCTTGGGCACAGTGACAAGTAAAGATAAATTTTCTTTCAAAGTCGGTGTGCCTAAAACCATCAGATCACTTTATGTTCGCGAAGGACAGCAAGTTGAAAAAGGAGAAAAAATTTTACAGTTCGACGACGAAACCGTTATTAAAAGTCCATTTCGTGGAACGGTTTTTAGCTTGCCCTATCATATTGGCGAGAATGTTTTCACAGACCGAGCCGTCGTCGAGATTGAAAATGTTCATCAACTTTATATTGATACTATTTTAGATCAGCAGAGTTCAATGCGAGTTAAAAAATTAGATCCTGTCAAAATCAGCTTTGAAACCATCGAAAATCGATTTTTTAGTGGACAGGTGACAGCTCTTTATCATTCGAACTCCAACTTCATAGCTCGTGTCGAAGCTGCTGATTTGCCAAAAAATATTCTTCCAGGAATGACTGCTGATATTGCCATTGAAGTGGCACAAAAAGAATCCGCTTTGCTGATTCCAGCGCGAGCAGTTCAGCATGGACAAGTCTTGATTGAACGTAACAATAAAAGAATGAAAGTGACAGTGACACTTGGCTTGATGGATCAAGAATGGGTCGAAGTCACTTCGGGGACAATTCAACCCGATGATCTGATTTTATTGAAAAAGGTCTTATGATTTTTTTGGCCTTTCGATATTTAATAGCGCGTAAAAAACAAAGTGTGTTGACCTTGTTAGGCGTCGCATTGGGCACAGGGGCCTATATTACTTTTGCAGCCATCATGACTGGATTTCAGGGCTTCATCATCAATCAATTAGTGAACAATGATGCCCATGTTCGTATAACTGCCCGTGATGAGATGAAATCAGAGCAACAATTTAAAGAACTTTTTTTTGTGGATCGATCCCATGTTTTTTGGATCACTCCGCCAACTGGGCGAAGTCAGGCATTTAAAATTGATTATCCCATTGGTTGGTACAATCGGCTCAAAGCTGACCCACGTGTTTTATCTTTTGCACCACAAATCGGAGCACAAGTCGTCTATGCAAAAGGCGGCTTAAACCAGGGAGGTCGTTTACAAGGAATTATTCCCGATGCTCAGTCGAGGGTCACAAATATTGAAAATTATATGAAACAAGGTTTATTCAAATCACTCAGTTTGGGCGCAAACAATATCGTTATCGGCGCAGGACTGATGAAAAAACTGGGTACCAGAATGAATGATACCATTCTTGTTGCACCAGGAACTGGTCAGTCAAAACCATTTAAGGTGACAGGAGTGTTTAAATTTGGAGTGACCCAACTCGATGACACCTATGGTTTTGCCAATTTAAAAGATGTCCAGTCAGCCATTGGACGACCAAGTGAAATTACAGATATCGCAATAAAGCTTGTTGATGTGGATTTAGCACAAGAATTTGCACTGCAATATGCAGCAATGACACAGAATCAAGTGAAGAGTTGGGATCAGTCAAATGCAAACATCTTAGGAGTTTTTAGTTTACAAGATTTTATACGGAGCTTTGTCACGATTGCGATCATGATTGTCGCATCCTTTGGTATTTATAATATCCTGAATATCTTGGTCAGCCAAAAACGAAAAGATATTGGAATCTTACGAAGCATGGGCTACGACGGCCATGAAGTGCAGTTTCTATTTTTAATTCAAGGCCTCGTCTTAGGAGTGAGCGGCGGCTTGATCGGACTTGTTTTTGGATTTTTCATGAGCTTGTATCTTTCAACTTTGCATATTGGTGGAATGATGGAAAGTCTTGTCGTCAATTTTTCCGTTGAGCTCTATGTCACGGGTTTCATTATGGCCGTCGTCAGTGCTGTCGTATCT
>JBKCTJ010000145.1:0-9726 GCA_046318875.1 Pseudobdellovibrionaceae bacterium
ATATTGAATAGCAAAATGTGCTGAAGGCCTATCATTCCCCGACTTGCCCATCCCGCCAAACGGCAAACGCGAGCTTGCACCATTTGTCGTGCGGTTGAAATTCAAGATTCCCACCCTAGCATCAAGTAAAGCTTTTTCATAAAGACTTTGATTTTTACTAAACAAAGACATAACTAGTCCAAATCCAGATGAGTTGACGATATCAATTGTATGATCAAAGTCTGTCACACGGTAAATCGCAACATTGGGACCAAAAATTTCACTTTTTTGGTAGACTGAGTTTGGATCAAATTTTGGCACCAAATGAATGCTTGGTGTCACATAGTGACCCTTGTGTTTCAAATCCATAACTTTACCGCGCATCATGCTTTCACACTGCTCACGGTTCGCAATTTCTTGAAATCGCAAATATTTTTCCACAGCACTGGCATTGATCAGTGGGCCCATGAAGACATTTTCACTCCAGTGCCCAATGGATAACTTTTTCGCAGCTTGATAAAATTTTTCGATAAATTCATCGGCTATTTTTTCATGAACGAAGATTCGACTGGTGCATGCACAACGTTGACCCGATGTCATAAAAGCACCGAGAAGTGTTTCATAGACAGCTTTTTCCATATCAGCATCTTCCCAAATGACAGTGGCATTTTTTCCACCCATTTCAAGCGCTAATATTTTCCAATAATGAGTGATGGTTTCTTGTTTAATTCGAAGACCCACTTCATAGGAACCAGTAAACAAAATTCCATCAACCTGATCATGGGCAACCAGTTTTCTGCCCGATTCACCATCCCCGTGAACCATATTAAAAACACCTGCAGGAAATTCGGCTTTCTCAAAAGCTTCTGCATAAAACTGACAGACTGCGGGAGTCTGTTCAGATGGTTTAAAAACGATTGTGTTCCCCATCAGTAGCGAAGGAATAATATGCCCATTAGGTAAATGGATTGGAAAATTAAATGGGCCAATGACAGCCATGACTCCTCGAGATTTGAAACGGATGACTCCATCTACGGAAGGAAGTGCATTTGGTATACGTTCAGTTTGAACAAGTTTGATCGATTCATTTAACGTGATGTCGATTTTGCTGATGACAGCTTGTATTTCAGTTTTAGCTTCCCAAAGTGGTTTACCCGTATCTCGAGACATGACTTCAGTGATTTCAGACATTCGCGATTGAAAAACTTCTTTTAGTCGAAGCAAATAAGACTTTCGCTCATCCATTGTTAAATGGGACCAATTTTTATAAGCCGCTTTCGCCGCATGGCAAGCTTGGTCCATGCGGTCATGGGAAAATGGAACTTTCATAATCGTATCAGTCAGATCCGAAGGGGAAATATCTTTGATTTCTCCATCAATAGTTTCAGGCAAAATAAATTGACCGTTGATGTAATCTCCGCGACAAATCAAAGTTTTCAAAGCTGGCATCGTCATCGTTGTTCCTTTTGCTTTTCAAAATAAAATGGACAGACAAAAACTGCTTGTTCTAAATCAAGCTTCAATAGATCTCGAGTTTTTTTCGGAATACAAACTTCGTTCCCACGCAAATCATAGGAGACCACGGCACCCCGATAGCTGCCCGCAGTGCAGCCTAATAGCCCTTGTAATTTATAGGAAGGATCCGGAAATTCAGTCAGGTGATAAACTTTTCCATGTTTAACTGGAAGAATATCAGAAGTCCTACATGCGAAATGTGGCCCACCGTCAAATGGATCTACTTCTTCGATATACTCAAAGCCAATGCTTTCTAACAAGTGCTGTGCGGGCTTTGTTGATTCCCCCACTCGACCTAAAACCAAACGAGCTTTCGCCTCAAGCAAACACAAATAAATATCATCTTCTGGAAAAAGACTCTCAATAAATTCTTTATTGGTTTGAGATAAAACATCAGCTTCCTGATATGGAAGCCCTGTAAACCTGCGGCCTAAAGCTTCCCAAAATTCACTTCGACCCTCATCAGTTAATGGCGGAGTCAATTCACACAAAACTCGATCTTCGAAGCGATTGCGATGGTAACCAATGTAGTTAAATCTCATCAGACTGATTTGTTTCCCCAATTTCTCGGGACGTCGGCGGTAACTTTTATCAACAAGTAAGCCGCCAATTTCTGTCGGTCCATCGGTGTCCATTTGAAATCTTAAAACTTGGTGTATAAAACCCAAACCCAAAGCATCGCTGAAATGATCCCGTTTCAGAATTTTAAAATAAGAATGGGGAATATCATCTGTCCCGTGTTTTGCCATAATTAAAGAGCTACCGACCAACCGTTTTTCTTCAGAATCAATCAGAACAAACAAATATTCCGAATCTGCTTTAGCCAGATCACCGGCAAAGGATTGAACACTTTTATCAATTTTTTGGGAAAGAATTTTTTTATTTCCTGGCAAATTTAACAAATGAAACTGCTGAGCAAGGTCTAAAAGCTGCTCTAAATCATCATAGACAACTTCACGTACATAAAAACTCATAAACAGAACCTTTCGATGATTTTTTTGTAAAACGCCGTGGCCATTTCCAAATCATCAATGGAAACATGTTCGTTGGGAGTATGAATATTTCCATCTCTGACACCGGGGCCAAAGCAAACACAGTCAATGCCTGTGCGCGAGAAAAGGCTTGCTTCATTCGTCGAAGATTGAGTGACACAATCTGCTTTCACACCCAAGTGATTTAATTCATCTAAACAACCTTTGATCAAAATAGATTCAGGCTGGGTGCGATAAGGTTTCTTGTAATCTGTCACCCGAAACTCGCCACCGATTTTTTCGCAGGAAACCTGGAATTGTCTCATCCACTTTTCATAAACACTTTGAGTCACAATCGGAGGAATCCGGCAGTTTCCAGAAATTAAAATATGGTCTTCTAAAGTGCGAATAAAACCAATATTCAGCGTTGGAGATGGTGGCGTAAACTCAGGATCTTTTAAATGTTCGAAATCTTTTTCTAGGCTTTGAATAGATTCGAATAAATGTAACAATTTTTGTTTAATTGGATTTTTGAGATACGATACAAAATCCAACTCCAACATGGCATGGGACGGAACAGTATTGTAATTTGTCCCGCCATCGATTTCTAAAATAGCCATACCATCTGGAAGATCATTCAAATAGCTCAACAATTTCATGATGGCATTTTCGCCTAAATGCGGAGTCGATGAATGCGCGCTTTTTCCTTTGAAGATCCGAGACTGCGTGGATGTGCTCTCGCGCATATTGTGATCTTTTTTGTACTGCATTTCTTCAGGACTAAAAGGTAATTTGATCTCAATAGAAGCAAATCCTTTCGCTGCAGAAATCAATTGCAAATGACTTGGTTCGCCGATGATAGCCATTTTTGCATTCACTTTTTGTCGACGTATTAATTTCAGAGCGCCTAACATTCCCGACTCTTCGCTGTAGGTCCCAACTAAAACAGGAGGCAATTTCCAAGATTCTATGGAAGTGAAACTGGCTAGAGCTTCGAGCTTACATAAAAAATCTAATTTAACATCCGCACTGCCCAGTCCGTAGATCTTGTTTTCTTTGATTACAGCATCAAAGGGATTGTGACCTGTTTGGTTCCAAAGTTGAAACGGTCCAGGGTCCACAGTGTCCAAATGATTTTGTAGCAGAAACTCTAAAGCGGGTTTTCCTTCCATTGGGCGAATGATGATGTTTGCCTGTTCGAGATCGCCTTCAAATTCTGATTGAATTTCAACTTTCAAGCCTTTTTGAGTTGCTAGTTGATTCAAAAAATTCGTGCATTCCACGATGCTTTGACCGGGAGTCGTATCGATTGAAATTAATTTCCTGCAGGCATCAACAAAATTCACGCAACGCCTTCAATCAAACACTCTTCAATAATTTTCAGAGCAACATCAATATCTTCATCTTGAATAATCGCTGGAACAAGAAAGCGAATTCTTACAGGCTCTTTTCCGCAGCTGAAAGCAATCACGCCTTTTTGAAATAATTTTTTCAACAGAGCATCCACTTGTTCTTTCTTTCCTTCGAAAGGAGTAAACGCAATCATCAGACCCATTCCGCCAGCATCTTGAGATTTGCCTTTGCAAGTTGTCTCGTTCAATCGATTTAGTCCGGAAATAAATTTTTGGTGAATCTTTTGAATACGGCCTTGTGGTCCCAAAAACCCTTCTTGCATCATGTCCATAATTTCCATGCCTGCGGCCATTGAAACACTGGCGCCAGAAAATGTTCCTGCAATAAGACCTGGTTTTGGATTGTATTCTTCAGTGTAAAAAGTGGCACCCAGTTGAGCTGTTTTTGCTACTGTGCAAATGTCGATATATTCACCGATTTTTAACGTTTCATAAGCAAACATTTCACCCGTGCGAGCAAATGTCTGGACTTCATCGGCCCAAATTGCGATATGATGTTTTCGACATTCTTCCAGCAGAGGAATAAAAAATTCCCGAGGAGCGGCCTGATAACCACCTTCACCCAGCATGGGTTCAAAACTGAAGACAGAAATATTTCCCGGATGCTTGGCAATATGTTCTTTTAATGCTGAGAGAGCTTTTTCACCTGAAACTGGGTCACGTTTATCATAAAATGGAATACGTAAAACTTCGTGGTATTCAGGAAGGCCCTGTTTGTAAGCCGCATTATCTGTGACCTCGGCCATCATTGTTGTTCTTCCAGCGAAAGCATTTTTGAAAGAAACAACCATGCGAGCAGGCGTGTGTTTTTGTCTTGAAAGCTTCAGAGCATTTTCGTTCGCAACAGAGCCACACGTCGACATCCAAACGTATTTCATACGGCTATTTTTTGCCGCTAGCCGAGTGAGTTTTTCAGAAAATTGCATATACTCTAGATTGGGCTGCAGATTTCCTTGCATGATGACATCGGAAAGAGCTCCGCGCACGGCTGCTGCGATGACTCGTGGATGAGAATGCCCCATCAAATGAATTCCGATTCCGTTGATTAAATCAAGCTTCACACTTCCATCAGAAAGCTCCACATAAGGTCCGCGCCCAGCGCCAGTTCCCACGTAGGCGTAATTTAGAGGTCGACCGCGATAAAGGCCAACTTGATCAACCATTTTTTTACCATGATCAAGAAGTTCTGGTTTTGGAGCTTGGATTCCAGAGAGCTGATTATTAAATCCGGTCACCTCATGAACAAGTTTTTCGATTAAGCCATGAATGTTCGAAGATGCTTTGATTTTTTGTCCAACAAGTGGGTGTTCCATATTTCCTTTCAGCACGATTTATTTTTTGATTCAATGATGCTTGATACAAATAGCTTATCCCTAGGTTTGATTAATTTCAAAGCGTTGGACATCACAGCGTTTTATCTTTAGTCTTTTAGGACATGAGACTCATTTTTTCATTCTTTGTAACAATAACCTTGCAACTGGCAATTCCGCTGTTTGCCTGGGCCCAAGTCCAACCAGAACAATCGGTCGAGGTGCCAAAAGAAACCGCAAAAGAGACTGCAAAAGAGACAGTAAACGAAACAGTGACTGAGCCTGCGACGGACCGCGAATCTCCGGTTGCCCCAATGATGAGTGAAGATCCGCCTCCAGTACTTCAAGCTGGCTTGAAGTGGTTTAATTCCAAAGAATACCAAAAGGCTTTTGACACATTTATTCGCGGGGTCGAAAAAGACCCGAACAGCTTAAGCTTTCGACTCAACGCAGGTCTAGCAGCCATGAAGTTGGGCAAAAAGGGTGTTTCCCTAGCCTATATTCGTTCGGCCTATTCCCTGGACCCAAATTCTCAGGATACCTCTCGAATTCTGCAGCAAGTCACTGAAGATGCACGGATCATTCAGATTCCTAGACAAATTCTATTTATAGAAAACCTCAATCAGTTTGCCCGAATTTTTCCACTTTGGATTTGCATTTTGCTCGGGTGTTTTGCTTTGGGATTTTTTATTTATCGGCTCTGGAATTGGCTTCCACTCTGGAAACAAGCTCGATTAACCGGAGAGACTCTACCTCCATCGTCTTTAAATTATTTTATCTTTCTGACTTTCGCCTTTTTTTTCTCTCTGAGCTTGCTGCAATTTTATGAACGGTCCATGATCCGAGGCACAATTGTTGCCAATAAGGCAGACCTGCGAACTCTGCCTGAGGAAACTGCTGCAGTTTTAACCGAATTTTATGAAGGCTTTGAAGTCATCATCAAAGACACGAAAGTGACCTTAGATCCGCAATCACAGGCGCAGACCGAATGGCTTAAAATTCAGTATCCCGGGTCTTTTCAGGGTTGGGTCAAAGCGAATGATGTCATGATCACTTCGTTGACTTCATTGCCTAAAAATCGATAGTATTTTGCAGTGCGCGTCGCAATGAATTTATCTTTTTTATTACGAATGTTCCTTCTGTCACTGACTTTGGCATTTGCTGCTTGTAATTCAGCAGACAAAGTTCACGACAAACCCGAACACCTCTATGAAGAAGCAAATGAATTTGAAAAAGCCGAACGCTACGAAGAAGCGATTAAACGCTATACCGAATTGAAAAACAGATTCCCTTATTCAAATTTCGCCACAAAGGCTAAACTGAGCATCGCGGATTGTTATTACAAACAAGAATCCTACCCCGAAGCTCAAGTTTCTTATCAGTCCTTCCGCGAATTACACCCCCGTCACCCCCAAGTCGACGAAGTGGTTTACAAAATCGGAATGAGTTACTTTAAGCAGCTGCCTGATTCCATCGACCGCGATTTAACTTTAGCAAAAGATGCCATTTCTCACTTTGACGAGCTTATCTCAAACTTTAGAAGTTCTCGATACGTCAAAGAGGCTCGAGAATCTCGAGAAGCCGCCATGAAAATGATGGCGGAAAAAGAAAACTATATCGGTAATTTTTATTTTGTCAGAAAAAATTGTCTGAGTGCTTTACCTCGGTACACGACTTTGGTTGATCAATTTCAAAATATTGGCGGGATGGAAGCCAACGCGTTATCAAGAGCTGTTATTTGCGCCAACCGTTTGGGTCGAGTTGAAATTCAAAATAAATATTGGGCCATTCTTAAAGCGAAATATTCCAGATCATCTGAATTTCGCAGCGAATATTTGGAAGCTGAAAGAGAACTTCGCAAATGAATCCCTACGATAAATTATTCAAAGACGCTCAAAGATACTTTCAAAACGGAGAAATCAAACGCGCCGAACCCATCATTCATCAACTTGTGATGGAGCAGTATAAAAATCCCGAAGTTTATCAGATGATATCTTCTATTTATTATGATCAGGGTAAATTTTCCAGGGCCATTCAGATGCTGAAAACCGCATTGGAAATCGATCCAACATATAATGATGCGCGAGTTGGACTTTGTATTATTTTAAATGATCTAGGCCGCTATGATGAAGCAAAACAAGTTTTTGCAGAAGCTCAGAATCAGCTGGATCACAAAAATAATGAAAATGAATATCTAGATGAACGTTTGTCTCAAAAACATGAAGAGATGGCCGATCTTTATTTTCAATTCAAAAAATACCGGGATGCTCTTCAAGCTTTTGAAAAAGCAAAGCAGCTTTCAAAACGAAAAGAAGCTTTGACCATTCGGCTAGTGGAAACTTTATTGCAAATGAATGATACGGAGCGCGCAATCAAAGAATTAAAATCCATTATACGAACCTCTCCCGCTTATCTCGATGCACGACTTAAGCTGGGCGTAATTTTATTTAATAAGAAAGATTTTACAGGCGCAAAGGAACAATGGGATCATATTCTAATGCGCGATAGCGGCAATCCCGAGGCACGCAGGTATTTGCAGATGCTCTCAACTCAACAAGAAAGATCTTTATGAAAAAAAGACGCCAGCTCAAGAATGAAATGATGCCGTTTTTAACTTCGGATGAAATTGATTCATTGATCTCGAAATTAGCTCAACAAATTGATTTTGATTATGAAGGTAAAGATTTAGTGTTTATTTCCCCTCTGAAGGGATCGATTCATTTGCTTGCTGACTTGGTTCGAAAAGTCCGCATTCCTTGCCAAATCGATTTTGTTTATTTACAGTCTGTCGAAAAAGGTGGAGCGATTAAGATTGTTAAAGATATCTCCACGAACGTTGCGGGCAAGCATGTGATTATTGCCGAAGAAATTATCGATTCAGGTCGCAAACTCAGTTTCCTGCGCAATCGCATTTTTGCTTCTTCACCGGCTTCTTTAAAGATCCTGACCTTGCTTGATAAGCCTGCTCGTCGCGAACTTCCTGTGAAAGCCGACTATGTTGGTAAAGTGATTGATGACCGCTATGTGGTCGGCTACGGAATGGACAGCGAAGAGTTTGGTCGAAATTATCCTGATATCTACACTTTAAAAAATTAATAAGTTAATCTATCATATTTAATAGATCAACTTATCAAAAGAATGAATTTTGTACAAGTCAAGTATATTCATATACTTAAAGATGCAATAAAAGCTGACAATGGGCTAATCCAAGTCCTCATAGGGCCTCGCCAGGTTGGCAAAACTACATCTTTGTTACGTATGATCGAAGATCATTTTTCTGAAAACTCCAGATACACTTCTGCCGATAAAATTTTCCGTGCCCAGCCTTGTGATCGTGTTGTCACACTTTAACTTCACATTTGCCCTATTCGCTATCAACATAGATATAAAGAACTTTGCAAGGATGGGTCTGTGAATTTTTTGCTTTTGAAAAAATTATTTTTATTCTTTCTGGGCCTGGCTGTGATCGGGCTTGCTTCAGTTTTTATTGGATACAAATATGTAGAAAGCACACTGCCTGAAATCAACACTTTGAAAGATTATAAACCACTGTTGGTCAGCCAAGTTTATGATCGGAATAATAAAAAAGTTGGTGAATATTTTCGAGGTGAAAAAAGAATTCTGATTCCCTATGAAAAAATTCCGAAAAATTTGATTTATGCTTTTATGGCAGCCGAAGATGACAAATTCTTTGAACATCATGGAATTAATTTTCAAGCTATTCTTCGCGCCGCCATTGCAAATATGCAGGCTGGAAGATCGGTTCAAGGTGGCTCCACCATCACACAGCAAGTTGTAAAAACTTTGTTACTCACAGATGAAAGAACACTCATTCGTAAAATTCGTGAAGCCATTTTATCTTGGAAAATTGAAGAGAGTCTTTCAAAAGAAGACATCATGTATCTATATTTAAACCAAATATTTTTTGGCCAACGCGCAAGTGGAATTGAAGCTGCAGCAGAAACTTATTTTCGAAAATCAGCCACAAAACTAAAGCTTTCTGAAATGGCTATTTTAGCAGGCTTGCCTCAGGCGCCAAGTCGATATTCCCCTGTAATCAATCCGACAAGATCCAAAGAAAGACAAGTTTACGTTCTTCGACGCATGGCCAGTCTGGGTTACATTTCGAAAGAAGAATCTGAAAAAGCTATTCACGAACCAGTGAAAGTTTTTGTCAGTGAGCGATACAGCGAAATGGCTCCTTTTTACATAGAAACTCTAAGACAAATTCTTGTCGCCCAACTTGGAGAAAAAGCAGTTTTAGATGAGGGCATTAAAATTCACACTAGTCTTGATTTAGAAAAACAAATCGCGGCACAAAAAGCGATTGAAAACGGACTCCGCGACCTGGATAAGCGGCAAGGTTTCCGTGGCCCACTGAAAAAACTAACCACATCGCAAGAAGTTCAAAAACACATCGCAGAGCACAGAAAAAATCTGATTTCCGCATCGACTCCAGAACGAACTATTTTACCAACGGGTGAATTTGCGGAAATCTATTTGCCGAATATTGGTCGTCGGAATAAGCTATTGGGAAAG
>JBKCTJ010000146.1:0-9076 GCA_046318875.1 Pseudobdellovibrionaceae bacterium
TTTGCCAAAGCGACCCCAAAAATCAACTGCTTCTGAGATTAAACCTTCGTTTCTGAGTGAGGATTCTTTGAGTTTTGTCTGGTAATTTTTCAAGTGAGCCAAGAATTCATCTTCAGGCATATTTTTCAGATCTTCTTGAACCACATTGATGGATTCTTTGATCACTTGCTCCAATGTGATCCGAGGATTTAAAATCACCAAAAATTTAAAAAGACCTGGGTCGTATTCCAAATTAAAAGGTTCAATATAGCTGACAATTTTGAGTTGGTCCTTGAGGCGCTTTTCGTTCAGTGAAAATCTGGAGCCGGCGAGGATGTAAGACCCTATTTCAAATTCAGCTGCTTTCTCTGCTGACCAAAATGGAAAGCGAAAGCCAAGCAAGGCGTTTCGAGATTGAGATGGCAATTTTCCCAGGCCCTGAGTGATTTTGCCAGGTGATACAAAAGCTCTTGGTAAAACGGAATCCTTGCCTCTTTTCCATTTTCCATAGTTGGCTAAAATGATTTTTTTGATTTTTTCAGAATCAAAATCACCGGCAACAAATAAGCCGATATTGTTAGGCTTGTAATATTTTGCAAAAAAATCGTTGGAATCCTTAGCATTTATTTTCTCTAAATCTTCCCGTAAGCCTACGACGGTCCAGCCAAAAGGATGGTTTGGAAACCCCACTTGGTACAAATGAAACCACAAGTCTATGAATGGATTGCTATCAAATTTTGTCGAGTACTCAGACCAAACGGCTTTTCTTTCCACATTCAACAAGTCATCGGTCACTTTCATTTTTTGAAAACGATCTGCTTCGATTTTTAAAAGTTGTTTCAAATTTTCATTGGGGACATTGGTTAAATACACAGTGGCATGATAGCGAGTATTTGCATTGGCGCTGCCACCCAGTTCTTTCACTTGATCAAAAAATGGTTTTGCCTTTTTCGAGAGAGGTCGAAACATCATGTGTTCAAAAAGGTGAGCGATGCCTGTGACCCCTGGTTTTTCATGTAAGCTGCCAGCTTTGACCCAGTGATAAACCCATGAGCTCGGGGCTTTTTTATTCGGTATCAAAATCACGTTTAAACCATTCGGCAATTGATATTCCTCGGCCGTAATGGAATCATTCAGTATGATTTTTTTTGATTCTGCTGAAAAACTCGCTTGCTGAAGAAAAACCACTGATATAAATAAAAAAAGTTTAACACAGAGGTTGCGTTTGTTTAAAGTCATCGGTGAAGCTCCTTCAATGGTCTTCTATTAAAAAACGAGGCGTCTCGTTTAGCAATAGGAAGAGTCCTCCGACATCATACATTATGAAAAAAGTTTTTTCTTTAGGATGTTCTTGGCAGCTGTCTGAACAGGAGCAAACCCGGGGTGTTGTTTCCTTTCCCCAAGATTTTGATTAAGCTTCAAACCCAAAAGGGTTCTAATTCAACAGGTGTATCAAACCTAGGACTTAAAAAATCAGGTGTTTCTGTGTTTGGAGAAACCAAGGCATATAAGCCATAAGGAATCTGAGCCGAAATACAATTCATCGGGCGCTTGTACATAAAATCAGAGCGCATTTGCAAATAAACCAAAAATTCATCTCGATTCACGCTCTGATAGGCTCGGTAAAGCATGCTTTCAAAAATATCTGAATTATCTGCATTTGAAAACAAAAGATATTTATAAGACAGTGGAGTTTCTTTCTTCAAGCGAGATGCAGGCTTTGTTAAAGCCCTTGTCCAGCCAAAGATTTGTCCAAATTTTAAAAACTGACGAAAATTATGTCCTCGAAGGCCATATCGCAAAGGAATAGCTTCTTGAATGCCTTGGGCAGACCACGGAGCAAGGCTACCCACAATATTTCCGTTATGATCGTAAGCAACTAAGAAGTCTTTCATCTGAAGTCCAAAGCGATCTATTTTTTTCAAAAGCTCCTCCCGACTCCAGCTCAGTGTCAGATTTTTTCCGTGGGACTTTTGAAGCAGATAGGTGATCAGCTTTTCTTCTTCGGATTTTTGACAAAAATCCATCGCTAAATGGGGGAGTGGATTTTTGTTTGTGAAAGGAAAGTGACCGTGGATGGAATTCAAATTGAATTTCCGATACAAATAAAACCTTGGAATTGGTCGATGCATTTTTCGAGGTCGAACAAAGGCATTGAGTGTTCGAACTTCAGAAAGATTCAGAATGGAAAAAAAATGTTTAATTTTTAAATTCTTTCGAAGATCATCCATGACGGGTAAAAAATGTTCAGCCCAACCCATGACAGCTTTTCGTGACTGAGTGATGCGAAGATCTCGACCCATGGCAATTTTTTGTATCTGGCCTTCAAGTTGGCATTCTAGAATCACAAAAGTGGCCACACCTATAATGTCGTCGCGGTCCCGTAAAATAAAAGTCCAATAATCATCGCTTTGGCTTTCATAGGGTTTAAAAAAATCGCCACGACGATCCAGTTTGAGATCGACGGCCCCAGGAATTTCAAAGCTCTTATAATATTTAGCAAGTGCTTTTTTATCTGATGGTTGAGCAAGGCTGAGTTTCATTGAATCATCAGTTTCTTGGTTTCCACAGAACATCAGGGATTTCAAACTTTGAATTGAACCAGCGTGAAGAAACAAAGAAAAAATCACTCAGTCTGTTCAAATATCTCAAGCAAATGGAATAGGGATGTTGGGGATCAAGGGGTGAGTTTTTGACACCTACTTCGCTCATCATCAAAGTCAATAGGCGTTCAGCTCTTCGACAAACTGTTCGACAAATGTGCAATTGCGCTGCAGTTCGATGTCCCCCGGGGAGAATAAAATTTTTCAAAGTCGGTAAATCGGCGTCCATCCGATCAATTTGTTTTTCAATCAACAAAACGTTTTGGTCAGTGATGGGCGGCAGTTGTGCAAAAATCTGTTCGTTTTCTGTGGCGAGCAAGCTTCCCACATTGAAAAGATCGCTTTGGATTTGTTCGAAAAAAACATAAAGACCGGCAAACGATTTTTTAGTGCCCACGCAGTCATCTGTGCCGTGTGCAGAAAGAGCTTGCATGTTGGTGTCTTCAAATTCGTTCATCGCCGATTCTAAATCATTTTGAAAAAGGCCCAAGTGGGAATTGAGTTCATCGATGGTGCCATAAACTTCGACTCTTTGAGAGAACTTATCAACTGTGGTGCCGTCCACCAATTTGGTTTTTCCTTGGTCGCCCGTTCGGGTATAGATTTTTGATTTGCTCATCACATCATTCAAAAAGAGTTTTCCAGATCTTGCAACTTGATTTACAGTTTGACTAGTAAAGGCATTATGAAAGGCATTATGAAAGGCGTTCAAATGAATTTGCTCTTTGTTACGTTCCCGCATACAGGTGAAGAAATTCCTGCTCAAACACCCTGGCTCACAGGCTTGCCAGAAAATATTTTAATGTGCGATGTGGATCGTTTTGTCGATCGACTTTATGAGCCCGTGATTCAAAAAGCGCAAATTCCCTTTGTAAAAACAAAATGGCATAGGTACGCCGGAGATTTAAATCGACTTCCAGAAGATGTTGATGCAGCAGCAGTACAAGATCATAAAAATCCGCGGGGCCAGTATCCCAGGGGATTTCATTGGACCTTAACCACAACAAATGTTGCTTTAATGAAAGAGCCAATGCCCTTGGCTGTGCACTCTGAATTAGTGGAATTAATTTACAATCCTTTTCACGCGGAAATTCAAAATTATCATCTGAAGCAATTGCAGAAAAAGACAAAGGTCTTTCATTTGGATTTGCATTCAATGCCTTCCCTGGGAACAACTCAACATCGCGATCCCGGGGAGCTTCGCGCAGATGTTGTCATCAGCGATCAAATGGGAAAATCCTGTTCCAAAGAATTTAGGGATCTGGTTTTAACTTCCTATCTTGAAGCAGGATTTAAAGTCGCGCTGAATTGGCCTTATTATGGTGGTCGAATCACCGAACAATATGGAAACCCAAATCAAAATATTCACGTTCTTCAAATTGAATTGAATCGTTCCTTGTATATGGACGAGACTTCTAAAAAATGGATTTCTGAAAAAGCCGAAAAAATAATTCCAAAATTATCAAATGCCATTGAAAAAATTCAACATGGTCTGAATCTCTTTGCTGCGGGTTAAGGGGCAGAGCCGGCTTAACAATGGAGCAAACGAATCACCTAGTCAAAAAAGCTCGTGAAGTTTGCCCATATTTCAACGCTACACGCGGCAACATCCGTGTGAATTGAAATGTGAGTCTTATTTAGAGGCCATTCTTCAGTTGTGCTGTGAAAAAAAAGCTGTAGAATGGCCGTGATGTTTGCACAGCCCTGGTTTTTGAAATTTAAAAAATACAATCGGCCCTTTGCTTCATTGAAGTTGGCCGTGGCCATCGTGGTCGCTATTGCTGTGCTCACTGCCATTGGAACTTTTGTCGAAGCTAGTTACGATGCTTTTGCTGCAAAAAAACTGGTCTATGATACTTATTGGATGTACGGAATCTTGTTTGCTTTATCATTAAGCTTGATTGCTGTGATGATTGACCGTCTTCCATGGAAGAAAAGGCATTTGGGATTTATCTTGGCCCATATCGGAATTTTGATGATCATCGCAGGCTCCATCCAGACACTGACAGCTGGCATCGATGGTTCCATGCGAATTGATATTGGTGGATCCTCATCCACGGTGTCGATGCCTGAAACCGAGATCAACGTTTACTCTTCCTTTGACGGCGATCGCTACACAAATATGTTTTCCCAGCAAGTCGATTTTTTTTCCAATCCTCCTTCTGTTGAAAAAGCGATGACCATTCCATTGCTTGGGAGTGGTGGCGATACTGAAGTTGCCGTAATTACAGAATACAAAAAGTATGTTGTTCCCCAGAAAGAAGTTGTTGCAGTTGAAGTGAAAGAAAACGCACCGAATCTGGATGGTGCTGGTTTGAAAATTCAGGTCTTTAATGATCGAGTGAATGAAGTCAATTGGCTTGTTCAAAGAAAAAAAGACGATGTCATGTCGCAGGAGCTTGGGCTTGCGCGGTTTATACTTGGTTCAAAGCCCAACAAGTTAACTGAAGTGGACGGGGTGAGTATTTCAGAAAAAGGTCGAAACGAAATTTACTTTTTGCCAAAAGAAAATGGTGTCGAGTTTGCTTTGTTTCATAAGGATAAGAACACGCCGTTAAAAACAGGCAGTGCAAAGGAAGGCGACGTCATTGATTTGGGCTGGATGGATTTGAAATTGCGAGTACTTCGTTATTTGCCTCATGCGAAAGAAGAATGGACTGTGTTGGATAAAACCAGACCAACTCCCTTGACGACTTCCGCGATTAAACTGACTTACAATAAAAAAGAACATTGGGTATTGTTGAACGACGTTCTTAAAATTTTCACGCAAAATGCTGTGTTTTTGATTGTTTATGGCCAGCGACGAATTGACTTGGGTTTTCCCATTGTCCTCAAAGAATTTCATATGGACAAATATCAGGGAACAAACCGGGCCATGTCTTACAAAAGCCAGGTTGATGTCGCGGGTCTAGGGGAGCGTGAAATATCAATGAATGAGCCATTGAAGCATGCGGGATTTACTTTTTATCAAGCAAGTTTTCAGGACGATGAAACGACTGGGAAGCCCATTGCCAGTATTCTTTCCGTGAATCGAGATCCAGGACGATTTTTAAAATATTTAGGTTCCTTGGTCATGACCTTCGGGACAATTTTGTTATTTTACTTCCGCCGTCAGACGAAATCTGCCGCTTGTCAGACGAAGTCTGCCGCTTTAGGAGCTGTGCTATGAGTATTTGGACACGCGCAATGAATCGCATTCTTTCTCCGATTTTAATTCTGAGCACCTTGGCATGTTTTGCGCTTCCATGCTTGGCTGCACCGGGGAATGCTTTGAAATCTTTGCCAATTCAAGATGGTGGTCGAATCAAGCCTTTCAAATCATTTGCTCAAGAAATGCTTGAAGTTGTTTACGGCAGCAAAACATTTAAACCTGAAGTTGGTCCATCTAACCCTGCAGAAGAAATTGTTTTAACTTGGGTGCTCAGTCCTGAAGCTTGGAAGGATAAGCTTTTGTTCGAAGTAAAAAACTTTGAAGTTTTAACCAAGTTAGATCTTCCTTCAAAGCAACGTCATTTTCGCGGTGATGATATTTTTTTGAATCCGAAGCTTCAGCCTCTCATGATGGAGCTTGAGGAGAAACGAAAGAGCAAAGAAAAGCTAACGCCTTATGTCCAAGCTCTACAGCGACTGGAAAATCAGTTTTTTGTTTTTCGAGAAATTGCCTCTGGCAGGTTGTTGCGTTTGGTGCCTCCACTTCCTGGGGGTTCTGATTCGTGGATTTCTGTGGCTGAATTTACACCGGATTTTCAAGAATCTTTTGCCGCAGTCTCAAGGGCCTTTGTAGCAACTTTAGATACAAGTGCTCCAGGAGGGCCAAGCGAGAAGAAACAAATATTGATCAATTTTGACGAGGCCGTAAAAAGTTTTGAAGCTCGTGCAAAAGCACATAATCCTGTACTGTATCCTTCTGATGCAAAGATTGCGATGGAAGTTCACTATTTAAAATTCCATCCCTTTAGGTGGGCCTACGTCAGCTATTTGATTGCGGGTCTTTTGATCATGGGAATCTGGATGTTTTCTGGTCAGCTAAAAAAGGCAGATCAACTTTATCTCGCTGCCGTTATTTTCTCGGTTATTGGTTTTGTTTTGCATACTTATGGATTTTTCTTGAGGGTTTACATAATGGATCGCGCACCTGTCACCAATATGTATGAAACCGTGGTTTGGGTATCTTGGGGATCTATTTTATTCGCTTATGTTTTGGAGTATTTTTATCGCTTTCGATTTGTTCTGATGGCAGGAGCCTTCAGTGCTGTAATTTGTTTAGTGGTTGCAGACAACGCGCCTGCAGTTTTGGATGCTTCCTTGCAGCCTTTGGAGCCCGTGCTTCGGAGTAACTACTGGCTTACGATTCACGTTATGACGATCACAGTCAGTTACTCAGCATTTTTATTGGCTTTTATTTTAGGTGATATTGGTTTGGTCTATGTTTTAAAAGATGAAAATAAATTCAAAGATCACATCGAGAAAATCTCTTTAGTCATCTACCGTTCGATTCAAATTGGCGTTGTGCTTTTATTTCCAGGAATTGTTTTGGGTGGAATTTGGGCAGATTATTCTTGGGGTCGTTTTTGGGGTTGGGACCCAAAAGAGACATGGGCATTGATTGCTCTATTAGGATATATCGCCGTTTGGCATGGGCGCCTTGCCGGTTTAATTAAATCTTTCGGAATGTTGATTTCTGGAGTAGCTACTTTTTCTCTCGTGATCATGGCTTGGTATGGAGTGAATTTCGTCTTGGGTGCTGGTTTGCATTCATACGGGTTCGGTGCGGGCGGCGTTGAATATGTCAGTTTTTTTGTGTTAGCACACTTCGCCTTTGCCAGCTTTGTGGCCTATAAACGACACTCTCGAATCTCTTAGTTTTTTCAGCTTGCAGTTTTTTTGTGCGCCTTTTGTTCCCATGAGTTTGCGAGTTGAAGTTTCATTTTGTTTTCAAAAAGAATGTTGCCATCTTCGTAATCCAACTTTAGATTAAATTGAAATCACAAATGAAAATCCATCTAGCTAGAGGTGAAGGATCAAATCTTCTATGAAGTTATTTTTTTTGAGTTCATTTTGTCTCGTCGTTTTGTCTGCATGTAATTTTCAATTTGGTATTGGCTACAACAAGGGTTATAAACCCACTCAGCCTATTCCTTTTAGTCACGCTTTGCATGTGGGAACCAACAATATTTCATGTCAATATTGTCATAACCAAGTTGAAAGATCGAAGTATTCAAATATTCCATCTTTAGCAACGTGCATGAACTGTCACTTGCAAGTGAAAACAGATTCTCCACATATCATTAAATTGACTGAAGCCTACAATGACAAAAAGCCATTTGAATGGGTTCGCGTTCACATGTTGCCAGACCATGTTCAATTCAACCATGCCGCTCACATAAGCAAAGGTGTGAATTGCCAAACATGTCACGGTGAAGTTGAAAAAATGGAAGTGGTTGAACAAATCTCAGATTTGTCCATGGGTTGGTGTATTAACTGTCATCGACAGCCTGAAAACAAAGCGCCTCTCAATTGCACGACTTGTCATCACTAGAGCTGAAGTGGGTTAAAAACTGAAGGGGTCAAAATTTCTATGTCTGATTTGAATAGCGATTTAAGCGAGAAAGTAAATATGAATTCACAACCACCTGTTGAAGAGCAACGTCCTGAACATTTTCCTGATACTCAGCGCACTTCTGGTTACTGGCAAAGTCTGGAAGAATTTTATCAAGATCCTTCATTCAAAGAATCTCTGAACGCTGAGTTTATGTCCACACCTCTCCGTGAGGAGCAGCTGGGCGCAAATTCTGATGATGGGGTTCTTCATGATGGATGGCAGCGACGTGATTTTTTAAAATTGATGGGTGCATCCCTAGCTCTTTCAGCCACAAGTTGCATTCGGCGCCCTGTTCAAAAAATCATTCCATATAACACACAGCCTGAAGAAGTGACTTTCGGAATTCCAAATTTTTACACTTCAACTTATTTTGATGGATCCGAAGCTCTGGGGCTTTTAGTAAAAACTCGCGAAGGCCGGCCAATCAAAATTGAAGGCAACCCTTCTTTCCCGATGAATCAGGGTGCTGTTTCTGTTCGCGGACAAGCCAGTATTTTAAGTTTGTATGATCCAGAACGTCTGCAGGGTCCGCAAAAAAATCTGTTCCGCGAAGGCCGCACGAATAAAGACACCATTGGAATTAAATGGGAAGATTCAGATAAGACTGTTTCTGAACAGCTTAAAAAGGGAAAAGTTGCTTTGCTTTCTGGTTCAGTTGGATCATTTTCAACCCGCGCTGTGATGAAGGACTTTTGCCAAGCTTTTGGAGCTGAACACTATCAATGGGAAGTTTTAAATCACGAAGAGATTCGAGCAGGTCAAGCAGCTTGTTATGGTGAAGCTGTTGTTCCATTTTATAGATTTGATTTAGCGAAGATGATTGTTACTATTGACGCTGATTTCTTGGGCTCTTGGTTGAACTCCACAACTTATTCAATACAATACGCTGCTG
>JBKCTJ010000147.1:0-3720 GCA_046318875.1 Pseudobdellovibrionaceae bacterium
AACCCCAGTCCCAACAAAAATGGTAAAAAAACCGTGGATCATGTCAGAAAGCCCCAGTCGCCCGGTAAGATACCCAACAGGAACAAAAACTCCACAAGAAAACGGTAAATTCAGCAAATACTGTTTATATGGCTCAGGAACTAGATCAAGTGGAAACAGTTCACCACCAAGGATCCACAAAGTCATATTTTTAGTTACTGTTAACGATTGAACACGATTAAAGAAAAAAGCACTGCAGACCACGACAAAACTCAAGGTATATGTAAATACCAAATACATAAACAACATCAGCATTACCAATGGTAAGCGCTCAAGAAAAAAGGGGAACTCAAACCACTTAACAATTAAAATAGGAATGATGAGAGATACTAAGACAATGGCCGCTTTATATCCAAGGAACTGAGACAAGTAGTATTCATAAAAACTGATGGGACGAAGTAAAACCGAATTGATCCGACCCAAGTTCACTTCTTCAATCATTTTAAATTCGTACATCCAGTTCGCAGAAATTCGCGAAAAAAACCCAGCCCAAATGACATAGGACATGTAACTGCTGAGCCCGAAGCCAGCCACTTGTGTTGTCCCAGCACCCCGAAAAATCGCAGTCCACAAAATCATCTCAACAAAAGCCATCAGCACGGGATGCGCCAATGCATCAACAATAAAATTCACCCGATATTCAGTTTGGGTGATAATAGCAAGTTTACTGAGGGCGAGATTCCGCTTGTAAAAACCGACGAATGACATCTTCGAAGTCCGCTTCCTGATCAATTGAATCTTTAGATTTTTGAGTAAATGCCTGAACAGTTCCATCGTAGACTATTTCACCGTGACTCATTAAAAGCAATCGATCAGCTAAAAGTGCAATGTCATCCATGTAATGACTAGTCAGCACGATGGTGGGCCTAAATTGTTTTGAGTAACTCAATAAAAATTGTCTAATTGCAGTTTGTGCAACAATATCCAGCCCAATGGTGGGTTCGTCCAAAAACAAAACTTGGGGCTGATGAAGAAGTGATCCAATGATTTCCATTTTCATTCTCTCGCCAAGACTGAGCCTACGCAATTGCGTATGTAAAACGTGTTTGCAATCGAGCAGAACCGCCAATTCCTCGATGCGCAGATTGGCAGCTTTGGGTTCTAAATCATAAATTTGAATCAAAAGCTGAAAACTATCTGCTGCTGGTATATCCCACCAAAGTTGATTCTTCTGACCAAGCAATAACGAAATCTGCTTAAGAAAATCATTGTTCCTCTTCCAAGGTTGATATCCTAGGACTTCTGCTGTTCCGGAAGAAGGATGGACTAAACCTGAAAGAGTTTTTAACAATGTAGTTTTTCCAGCACCGTTGGCTCCGATAAGTCCCACGATTTGTCCTCGGGGAATCCTTAAATCTGTCGGTTTCAAAGCAACTTTCTGTGTATATTTACGATTAAAAAATGCTTTCAGTGATTCAACAGTACCTTGAGGTTTTTGATACGTTTGATAAACTCGACTGAGCCCTTTGGTTTCAATCGCAAAAACTTGGCCAATATCCACTTGGGATGAATTCTGTTTGAACATCGAGTAAACTTACTCGCTGTAGAATCTGTTTGCAATCACTGGATTAAAACAATTCGCCTCTCCAAAGTCTCTTGCAAAACTCAATCACTGGTAAGATATGAATGGCATCTTTTTTTAGGGGTCTTGTGCCACAATAAATTCCGTAAGCCTTTTGAATTTTTTTAGAATCCAGTAGAGTTTGAAGTCCTAAATTCCACTTATCCGACCAGTTTTCGCTGGACTTCACTTCGATGCCTGTAAACTTGGAGCCGTCACGAAAAATGAAATCCACTTCATTTTCATTCGGTGTACCCCAGTAAGAAATTGTTCCTCCCTTCATTGAGTAGGAATTGTAGGCCTTGATCTCATTCAGTATAAATGTTTCAAACAAAAAACCTCGTTGATGAGAACTTAAATTTTCGCGAAGTTGGCCCGACATCGCTTGGGCGATTCCACAGTCAAAAAAGTATAGTTTTGCTTGGACCGTTTCCTTGACTTTAGATTTCAATCTGAAACCAGAAATTTTTGAACAAATCAACGTATCGACTAAAATAGAAAAATATGAATCGACAGTGGTGCGCGCCACCCCAACATCACGAGAAATATTTGAAATATTCAAAGTCTGAGCATTCATAAGCGCGGCGACTTCTAAAAATCGAACAAAGGATTCTAGATTACGCGTCAGAGCCTCTTGAGCAATTTCCTCTCTCAAATAAGTTGTGACATATGAATCAAGATAATCAATTTTATCGACAATTTTAGGCAAATTTCGAACTGATGGAAGAGTCCCATATTTTAAAATCTCTTCAATTTGAAAATCAAAGTTCAGTTCCAAACTCGTCAGGGTGAAGAACTCTCGATATCTCGCTCGCCCCGCAAGCATGTTTGCATTTTCTTTTTTTAATTTTCTTGCGCTGGAACCTGTGAGTGCAAATTTATATTTATTCTCGAATTCAAAGAGAATTTGGTGAACCTCATCCAACAACTGAGGAATTTTTTGAATTTCATCAATGACAATCCAGTGGCTTTCGGAACCCAAAACCTGATCCCTTAACAACGATGGATTCTTCATTAAAGGTAAATAATCCGAGCTTTTCAAAAGGTTAAGATAGAGAGCATTTTTTAAATTCTGAACCAGCCAAGTCGACTTCCCAGTTCCCCGTGGTCCAAATAAAAAGAAGCTTTGTTTTGGAGCTTGAAATGATCTTGAATATTTAGCCATAAACCCTGTTTATTGTTCCGATAAATTTACCGTCAATTTATCGGAATGACAAGCAGATTAATGTTAGTTGCCAATTGCTTGAAGCCATTGGACTGGAGAAATGGTGTTCCTTACTAAATTCCAGAGCGCCCTATTCAAGAGTCTTTTTTAAAACAATCAGGACCAAATCTGTTTTTTGAATACCGAAGCGAACTTCCTTGGGAAACGACACATAGCAATCTGTTTCGCGGTATCCGTATTTGTTATACCACAGAATCAATTCACGACGATGGGTGATCACAGTCATTTCCACAGTCTTTAAATTCAAATTTTTTGCTTGGGACTCCGCCCACAGCAGAATTTTTTTGCCGAGCCCCTGATTCTGCAGGTGCGGATCAACTGTCAGCATTCCCAAATAGAGACACATCTGATTTTCGTCTAACATCGAAGGTTCTACTGCAAGCTGAACACTTCCTTGTAAAATTGAATTCTGAAAAAAAAGCCAGATTGCAGAACGCGGTGTAGCGATCATTTCCCGAAGCATCTCTGGATCAGTTCTTTGTCCATCCAATAAATCAGCTTCCGTTGTCCAGCCTTGTTTTGAGGTTTCACCGCGGTAGGACCGATTCACTAGATCATGAATTTTTGAGATATCAAAAATATTGGCCTTGGTGATCAATTTGATTTTTTCCTGGCATAGACAAAAAGCTCGCGGCCCATGCGCCCGGGAACAGATTTTCTCCAGCGGTTCCAAAACAAAATTTGAAATGGATTCCCAAGTCGTTTGCGAATTTCCCACTCGGTCGCGCCAAAAGGCGGGCCTTGAAATTTAAACATGGAAAAGAAAACCCCAAATAAAGTTCCGTTGGGAACCAAACAACGTTGCCAAGTTTTCACAAGTTGTTTTCTCAGGCTAGGATTCAAAGCGCAAAAGCAAGTGTGTTCGCAGACCACATCAAAAGCTGCAGTGAAATGA
>JBKCTJ010000148.1:0-8777 GCA_046318875.1 Pseudobdellovibrionaceae bacterium
AATGTGAGCCATTCAGTCCAATGGCTAGAGATCATCCAGTTTCGTTCATGATGTAAATCCGTGGGCCAAATCCAAATTTGTAATCCCTTTGCATAAGAAGCAAAGTAAGTGAAAATCCGGTAACTGTGATTTCGAGTTAAAATATTTTCCTGGCCATAAAAATTAGTAAATGAATGAAAGTTCAGAACTGTGAATCGAAGGCCCAGATAAATTCCGACTAAGATCCACAATAATAAGTGTTTATACCACCGGCTTTTCATTTCACTTTTAGATGAAGACGTAAAAAAATCGTACACAAGCAGAAATGGGGGAATCAAAAGTCCACTTTCTTTGGAAAGAATGCCCAGAACTGTTGCCACTGCTGCTAACCAAAATCTTGTTCGAAAATTTATTCCAGCCACAAGTAAAAAAATAAACGCAAGAGAATCGCCTCGACCAGAAACGTAGCCAATGATTTCTGACTGCAGTGGGTGAGCCATATAAAGCAGGGCAATAAAAAACGCTGCAACTTTAGCTTTAAGATCCACCAATAAAACAAGGGAGAGAAGAAATTGAAACAACAAAGCTGCAGCGACGCAAGCCAGGATCACATTGGTTAAATGATGTCCCGGTGACCAATAGCCCCACACTTGAATATCAAAAAAGTGTGTCACCGATTGCAAGGGTCGGTACAAATTACTGATGATTCCTGCGCCTGCTGCAATGTTATTTGTGAAAACTAGGGGCAGTTTATCCCAAGAAGTTAAAAATTGATTTTCAAGAACAAATTGTTGATCGTCCCACAAAAAGCTGGAATTGATAGTATTTCCGTAAATCCCAAACGTGATGAGCACGATTGCTAAAGACCATTTCCACATTATTTTATGCTGGATGAACAGGGGGATAGTGTCCAGTCACAAATTTAAGTCAATTCAAATAGAAATCACGCTGGCCGTTGAAGCGGATTATTGCTGAAAAAATCTTAAAGATTCAAAAGCTCAATCCCCGAACTAATTCCAAAAGCAAGAGCTCCAAAATAAATCAAACAAACAGCTGTCTGCAAATAGGACAGAACCACGAACAATCCATCTTCTTCGAGATGTCCAAGTGCTTGAAACAAAATCACCCAGGCAGGCATGGCATTGGAAAATGGAATTGGCAGTGGCAGTGCCAGCAGAATTGCATTTAAAATCAAAAGCAAAGCACTGATCATTCGAAAAGGTCCGCGGAAAAACTGTTTCCATCTCGGGTGCAGAATAAACGCCAATTTTTCAAAAACCCGTTCTGAACTTTCAGCAATTTTTAAAACTGTTGAGCTGGGAAGTTTTTTGTTTTCCCATCTTCGTGGAAGGGATGGGGGGCGATTTAGAAAAGACATCAAACCAACAAACCCTATGAGAATACCGAAGGGTGTGGAGAGACCAAATAATGGAATCGGTTGCAAAAAAGGCAAAATCAGAAAAAAGATCAGGACATAATGTCCGTCAGTTCCAAAAATATTGAAAATTGTTTTTAAAGTGATTTCGTTTTCAGCGCATTTTGCTTCAATTTCATCTAAATGATCGAGCAGTGGTCCTTGTCGTTTCTTTTGCTCCATGAACAGCCCTTTCCGGTGGCATTCAGCCCACGGTTTATTTTTTCGAGTTTTAAGCTTACTTTGAAAATTTTTCCTTGTCGTCAAGTGTTCGCTTAAAGTGGAATATTCGTCAATGCTCTATTGGCAAATATAGACGAGATGAGTGCATTTCTTACATGGAACAGCTTTTGTAGACCAGGTTATATCATCATTTTGGAAAGGCCTTTGTATGTCGATGTTGAAGCAGTTGTCCTTGGTCGTCTGTGGGTTTGTTTTTTCAGGCTCCCTATTTGCCAGTCAGGAAAATTCTGCTTTGGCACGAGTCAGCACAAAAAAAGCTTCGCAGCAAGAGCTTCTGAACGCGAAACGAAAAAATCAACAGTACCTTCAAAAAAAGGCAGATGGATTTTTGCAATATATTGAGAACAATCGGGCTTTTATTCCAATGCAACCTGTGAAAGATGATGCAGCTTTTAAATATCTATTGATGAGTGCAGATACTTCTTTTGATACCGAAAATTTTAAATCAACAATCTCTAGAAACTTGCCTGAAGAAATGACTCTTGTGTTAATGGCGCGAGAAGGTGACGAACAAAGGGTCATCAATCGTTACAAACAATGGATTCCTGAAAGCCGAATCAAAGTTTTAAGTATGCCGTCATCTGTCAGCGGCCGAGTTTTTTGGGCTCGTGATTGGACTCCATTTCCAGTCTATAAGAATGGGATGAAAGAAGTGGGTCTAGTCAGCTCGCTGTATGATCAACACTCCTCGTACAGGTCCACAATGGACCGAGTTAAAACCAAACTTGCGGGCTCAGTCCATGCACAAATCAATCACGAAGATTTTTATTTTGTTGGCGGGAACCTTCTGGCTGATGAAGAAGGGACTTGTTTTACTTTGAAATCAGACCGTTTATACAATTTAACAAAAGAAGTTTTGCAATCAAGCTATGGTTGCAAGGATGTTATCATTTTGCCCCATGTTTCTGGAATCGGAGATGTGGACGAAGTGATTAAGATACTACCTAACAAAGTTGTTTTGACCAATATACCTGAGTATCAAAAAACCATTGAAGAACACGGATACAATGTAACGATGCTTCCCGGAGTTGACAAAAATGTGTCTTCCAGTGGATTTACGAATTTAGGCACTTATGCCAATTCAGTTATTCTAGGCAATAAAGTGTTTATGCCCTCCTATGGCCGGGATTCTGATGATCGCGCTAAAAAAGTTTACGAGGACTTTGGATATACAGTTTACAAAGCAGACTCGAAATCCATTTCATTTCAAGGAATGGGATCTTTTCACTGCGCGACTATGGGATATCCAAATATCGATCTTGAAGTTTTTGCTCAAATGATGGGTGGCCAAATTTTCAAAGAAACGAAAGCAGGTTGGAATTCGCCGACGGACATTTTTAACCAAGTTTTAACTTTTTTAATGTAAATGAAACGGAAGCTCTCATTTATTGAAAAGTTCTTCTGTGTGTATGAAGAGAAATTTCAGCACTCATATCCCCAGCAGGTACGAGGTGGGCTTCTGTTGTAACTCGTCCCTGAATTGAACCATTGTTATAGGTTTGGTCGTGACCGGTAAAGGTGCTGGGCGAATCTTTCGCATCTTTCATGTAAAAATTGGGGGGAACTGAAGAGGGAAATTTTTCAAGGATTGGTAATTTCCCACCCTTAACGTAATCTGTAATGGGCTTGTTACAAGCCGTCGTGAGTAAACTTCCTAAACAAAGAAAAAGTAAGGTTAAGTGTCTCATATTAGACTTATCGGAATGAACTGATCCGAACTTTAGTAGGAATAATCGACAGAGGTAAACCCTTCGGTATAGCCATCTAAATAGGGCAGTGTTTGATTGGGGCTGGATTCAGCTGTAACGGCTTCAAAGAAGTTCAGACGGTAACCCGCCCCGATGGACCATGGCTTTTTAAAATGATATCTAAGGAAGCCCGAGACTTCTCGTTTGTTGCTCTGATCAGCTGCGATGCCATAAGCAAATTCGCCCCCTGTGGACCATTTTTTGCCGACTGGAAAATCCAGGGCTGTCCCAATTTTAAACAGACTGTATTTTTGGACAAAATTAGGATTTGAATTTTGGTATTGATCAAAACCGACATAGGCCGAAATTTGCATTTCTTTTGCCTCATTCAGCGGGAAGTAAGTTTTAAATCGGCGATGATAAAAGGCTTCTAGATTAGTGATGGATGTTTTTTGGCCAGCTTCATTCAATCCGAAGATACCGGTGCGAACACGTGCCTCAAGCCCATCGTGTTCTGTGACCCAGTGTTTAGCAGTGATACCAGCACCTGTGGAAACCGGCGATTGAGCATCGGAATAAAATTGCACATTGGATTGTATGGTCCACAGAACTCCACTTGTGGTCACGCGACTGTCCCCGTAATTGGAATTGGTTTTCACATCTGTGGGCTGTTCGACTTTCATGACAAGTGCATTTTCCGTAGCAGCAGGACGACGTTTCTTTGGTGGTGGAGGCGCAAGCACAGCAACATCGACTTCTGGTGAAGGTGAGCTTTTTTGACCAAAGCGATCGACACTGAAAGATCTGGTTGTGTATTTTCCCGCAGCTCCAGGAGTCCATTGAATGTCCGATTTTCTTTCCTGTAAAACAACTTGCTTTGATTCATCCAAAATTTCTGTGATGATTTCTTGATTTGGTGAATGTGATTTCCACTGGAATTGAAAAGTTTCTCCAAGGCGACCTTTTTTTGTACCTGACAGAAATTGCGGTGACAAAGGCGCATCTGGTAAACCGACATTTAATTCTTGAAATTTTGTCCATTTGGAAAGGAACTTATCATTTTTAATCAACCTGATTCGATAGCGATAATTTCCCACTTGTTTTAGTTCAAGTTGAATGTTGTTTCCGTAAAACAATTTAGATTGCATTTTTGTATAATCATCGGGTGAAACATTGTATTCAATGATGTAATGAGTGCGCGGACCCTCATTGGCTATATTCAAAGGGATTTGAATCACCTCTTGATCCGGATTTAACTGATAATTGGTGGCCGCCTGAATTTCCGGTGCTGGGAATCTGAAGCGAGCGTTCACATAAAATTGATCAGGCGTGCTCCAATTTTTTCCATCTTTGCTAAAACGGACAAAATTTAAACCGTTGTTGACCGATTTGAGTTTAAAGCTGTTTCCACTTCTTTGGTTTGCTGGCGAGAATTGATCTCGAGGTAAACTGAAATATTTATTCTGATCATGTTGAATGTAAGTGTCCTGATTTTCAAACTCTGTCGGGAGTGCAAATTCATTTACCATGGACAGCTGCTGTGGCATTGGCAAAGGAGTGATGTTTTGATCTTGCATCTTATACAGATCTTCGAATTTCCAATAGTAAACAATATCAGGTCGTTGTGATGGTTCTTCTTCAGAGGCTTTGGTTTGTTCAACCAGGGGCTGCAGTGTCGTGCTGTCGACAATTGGAAGCTCCGGTGTTTCAAGGTTTTCAATTTCTTGAACGGGTTTTGGGATGGGTGAGTCTTGCTGACTTGCAGGCGTGCGTGTGACAATGCGGTATTCGTCTTTGTTTAATGTGACGGATTTGCCTTCTCGATTTCTCAGTGTGGCTTGTCCTTGAAGAACTTTGATCATTGGCTTATTTTGGTCTTTTTCAGAATAGACTTGAAGTTGAATGTCACGACCAGTGATTTCTTGAATCTCGTCGCCGACTTTGAGGCGAATGGACCCGTTGACACTGACCCGGACGTTTCCATTTAACATTTCAAGTAATTTCTGATTGCGAAAATTTTTGAAACTGACCAATGTGTTTTCACCAATGCTGATTTGTGAACCATCCGTCAGTTGAACTTGAGCTGCAGATTTTTTCCCAGTGAAGACTGCATCGTTGTAATAAATTTGTTGAGTCTTTTGCGAATCAATCCACGAATAGCTTTGAAAATTTTTGTAACGGACATCGCGGCTTTGATAAGAAATTTCGCCGATGGATTTTTCTGATTCATCGACGATTTTGTTTGAAAAAATCTGGTCTTCGAAAACAGCCAATAGACCAAGCAATGATCCAAAGAAGATCATAGCGATCATGATTTTGTTCTCGTTAGTCATTTTTCTCTTCAAAATCTGAAATCCTTTCGGGATCATTTTGAGAAGAAATCGGAAGATGTCGTCGTTTTATACAGTCCTGAAAATAAATGAAGTTAAGTTTATTTCGTCCAGTTTTGGGTAAATGAATAGTACTTTAGTAGGTAGTCTGGGTGCTGGATGATAAAAGCCCCTGGGTTTCTCATCAGTCAGGACCTTGGTCGCTTCGGGTGTTTTGCATTTCTGAGAAAGTCAAATGGAGCATGATGATTGTTGAATCCTGAATGCCACTGAGTTTTTTTATTACTGCGTCAAAGATTAAACTGATTTTTTAGCAATCATTTGGTCAATGGCTGAAAGCATAAAAAAGTGAATAGGTCCGTTGGATTGAGGTTTTTCCACAAGATTTCTTATTTTCAGCAGAGCTTCCCGCTGAATATGAAGAATTTCCGAATAAACTTCTTCACTGATGGACTCATTTCCCAGAACAAATAAGTTCTTGTGGCTATTTGATTTTTGATTTGTGTTGATATCAATCAATTCGGCTAACGCTTTTAAATTTTCAATAAACTGTGATGCTTCTGGCTTAAACTGAGCATTTTGAATGTAAAAAACCTTTTCTCGTTCAATAATGATTTGATTGGAAACCAAAATTTCTAGGGATTTTAAACCCATTTCTCCTAGCAGTTGACTCACTTCAGAACGCGTCACTCCCGAGCGGTGGCTTGCCATAGTAAACACTAAATATTTATACTTATCGCGAAGCAATTCTTTGTTTTGAAGTGCTGGGCCTTCTGTTGGCGAAGTTTTTAGGGGCATTGACAACAGAAATTCATACTCTTTGATTAAGTATTCTTTGATTGATCCTGTCAATTTTGGCAGAAGAGCCTGCATTTGGTTCACTTGATAGATATAAAACAGAAGACTCACGATATTTGCGGCTTCAGGAACTGTTTTAGCTTTGTTTTGAGCCATGCGCCGCAATGTTGATTCAGCGAGGCCACATTTGTTCGCAAGAGAATTGATAGTGACATGGGAGCGATGGGATAAATATTCTTTGATAATGAACGAAATTTGCTCATTCACAGATTGCTTCTCAGAAGTAAGAACAGTTTCCCCAGGAGTTTTTTTCACAAGTTCGTCACCATGACGAACTGGTTCGGCGTAAATAATCTAATTTTGTAGAGAGTTTGAAAAAATTATGACAAAAGAATTGGAAACAAAGACGAAAGTCAGAGGTGCACAGTGAGTAAAGACATGTTGAACTTCTTCGTGACATTCCTTGTGGTGACTTGGCTTGGTGTCAACGGTCAGGCGCAAGTCTGTAATCCGCAGACAGTGAAAACCCTAGATATTCCTGAATGGAATCGATCGCATTTCGTTCCAAATAATTTTCCTGCATTCGCTCCATTTGAGGCATTTGCTGTCCCGAATTCTCTCGAATTGAAAATGTTGACGCCAGATTTAGTATGTCACGAACAGGGCCGCCTGCGTTCGAGGGAGCCGGTTCAGGTTTGCTATGATCAAGTGCAAGGCGACCCTCAAGATACTTTTACAAATGGATTTTGTTTCAAACCACAAAGTATTTACATCTACTCACAAAACACCGGAACTTCAACTACGGCGCCTTCAATTACGGTGCCTTCAATGAAGATGTATTTAGATGCGCAAAAGGCACTTCAGCAAAGTGAACTTTTTCTGCAAGTGAGCCTTACTCAAGCGGGCTGGGAAGGTGGCCTGTTCGGTTCACAAAACTGCATTCAATATCGTTACCAAATTCCTGCTTGCAAATAGCGTAACATAAGGTTTCTTTCGCTGATGTTTCACAGTTGCTTCGGCTCCAGAATCAACTCTAAATAATAAGTGTAGTACCCGGGTCTCACGGTATCTTCCAGAGAAATACTTTCGATGAAAGAAAAAGTATTTCGTTTCTCATCGGCCTGATTAAATAGAAATTCTTTTCCAGCGATAAAAACCTTTTCGACATTGTCCATATGCAGAAATCGATATTGGAGCCGCGAAACTTCATCAAGATTCACTTTTTGGTTGATTGTCCAGCCCCATTGTAATTCTCCGTAACTGTGAAATTCTGGTTTCCCCGTGACATCGCCAAACTGCAATTGAAGTCGCCCCTGATAAGGCTTAGTTAATCGCTCTTTCACTGAGGTCGGAACTTCTAAATCATTTCTCACTTTATGGCAGCTCGAAAAATTGCTGCCAACGGGTTCACAAGTGTATTGCTGGCCGATCAGTTCAGCCAGGCGATTTTGCCCGTCTTGAAACAAGGTATAAACTCGCTCGAGGTGAACAACGGCCATTGTTTTTGTCTGACCATGAAACGCATATTCACCAGAAAAATCAGGTGGTGAAGATAAGTTGGCAAATGCAGTTTGTGCGCTAAGGATAAATAACAGTGAAAGAACAATTTTTGACATATGAACCCCCAAATTTGGGTCTATTCCAACCGGAAATCGAAAAACATGCAAATAAAATAAGTCAGCTGCTGCAGCAGTGAGTCTCCACTGAGTGGTCCGGCCCTCCAAGAGTTGTGTCAAGTTGAGACCACTGGCTCAAAACAAGTCGTATTTACCAAGTTTCATCAAGTTCAATAGCGATTTTCCGACAAGTTCTTAAGCTTATTATTGGAATTAGAACGTTGAAGGACAAAAAAATTGAATAGAACTGCTGATTTTAAAATTTTAAAAAATTTTTTAATGCTGTGTTTTGCAGTTTTGAATTTCTTTTCCTTCTCATTTTTCTATTCTGCACAAGTCTTTGCATACAACCGAGGTAATCAGGGTTTTTCCTTTGAGGGTGTTTTGTATTCCGATACTGGGGGAACGTCTGTTTTATTAGATGCAAGTGTGTTATTGCGCATTCAAGTTTTGAACAATGATCAAGACTGTATTTTGTACGAAGAAACACAAACAGTTGATACAACGGCGACAAATGGCAGATTTTCAATTCAAGTGGGATCATCGACAGGTGCAGGGAAGCGTGGATCCAATGATGTCAACAACACAATGTCCACAGTGTATTCGAACTCTCCAACATCAATTTCAGGAAGACTGGTATCAAACGGAGCTGCCTGTGCCTACACTCCACAGACAGCGCATAGACGTTTTTTGCGTCTTCAATTCACAC
>JBKCTJ010000149.1:0-10775 GCA_046318875.1 Pseudobdellovibrionaceae bacterium
CGGTAGAACTGCTAAAACGTAGAGCCCTAAAAACTTAAACCGACTTTTTGCAGAAGCAAACATTTTATAGATCAGAAAAATATCAAGAGCACCATGGGGAATACCTAAAAAAACAACGCCTGTGAGGAGAATAACTAAAAATGAATCTGTTGTTTCTAAAACAGAGCTCAAAAACAAGACGAATAAAAAAACGAGAGCCGCGATCATCATCGCGGCTCTTGAGACCTTGATCATATCAAACGATGCAAGGCCTGAATTCAATTAAGCCTCTTTCAATGATGGCAATGAACCGTCTAAGCGAGATTTTTCGTAAGCGATCGCAAAAATCATTACTCCGTACAAACATTTCGCTGTGACGTCGGCGATTGAGTAACCAATTTGGATTCCCACTGTACCCAAAACTGAATCTGTACCACCAAATGTTCCAATCAAATATGCAATTGGGTAAAAGCCCCATGTCGCAAGCAACAACCAACGTGTGTTTGCAAAAAGGCTTCTTACCGATTCAGGTGCAGTTTTTAAACTTGCGCCTAATTGAATCCAAAGAACATATAAGATGTAAAGAAATGGTATTGATGACAAGGTTCCCCATAAATGTCTTGTTCCACTTTCACCAGAAATTTCACCTGGGTAGCCTAGACCAATCATCAAAACAGCTGCGATAATCAACTTTGCTAACATTGAACCCGTCTGGCCCTTGGCTAAATTCAAGACGAGAATCAATTCAACGAGTAACAATGGAACTGTTAACAACCAATCAACATACCGATAGGCATCATTGAATGGCTTCCCTGTTGGAGCATAGGACCCTGTGCTTGTCAGCTGGTAAGCTGCTTCCCAGCTTCCCATAATACGCCAGTAATGATAGCCGGCAATCAATACAACAAGTGAAGAGACAATCATTGATGCACGATATTTAGCACCGACAAGTTTTTGAGCCATGACAAAAAATGCAAACGACCCAAGCATTGATGCAACGGCAAACGAGAGCATGTTAAATACAAGTGAATACTGTCCCGAACTGAGTTCAATCATGTTTTTTCCTTTATTATGAAATTGTTAAGAGGACACCTTCAAGGGAAACTCCGAATAAGAAAAAAGTCAAATGACGTATTTCAAAGGTCTGTGATTCAACAACAAATACGAATCTCGATGAGGCCCCTAAGATTCAACAGAGATTCAACAAAGATCGAACAGAAAAACTTCGACTCAACAGCACTTTTCATCGCTGGCAGATATTTTGCTTTCTTACCTGTGTAGGAAAAACTTTGGTGTCATCATGACCAACATGATTTGCATCAAAGCCACATCAAATACACATCAATTCCATAAAGAGGAGTGAAATATGAAAATGAATCTGTTCGCAGTTCCTTTGTTTACTTTATCGATCACCTTCGGACTGCAAAGCTTTGCGCAAACACCTCCAAATGCATCGATTTCTGATGTTCAACTGGCTGGGAATGGTTGCAATGGGTCAAGTGCAGCAGTCACCATTTCACCTGATCTGATGGATTTATCCGTCTTATTTGATAATTACAGTGCTGAAATCGGCAATGGGACAAAAAAACCAAACTCAAGACAGGATCGTGCCATTTGTAATCTAAAACTTAAAATGAGCATCCCCCCGGGCTGGCAATACGCATTTAAATCTGTTGATTACCGAGGCTTTGTGAATTTGCCATCACAAACTGTGGCCACTCATCGTTTGACCTTTTTATCTTCAGGACAACCGATCCCATCTTTGCGCGATGCAAATCACGAGGGACCAAAAGTTGAAAACTACACAATGAGCTTTAACATGAAGCCATCAAGATATGTGTGGTCACCATGTGGCGTGACCCAACACCCGATAAATATCAATTCTGACTTGAGCATTCAGTATCATCTTAAAAAAACAAATCACGAACAAGCGCAAATTTTGGTGGATTCTGCTGATTTTTCTGCACGACAAAGCATCGGCCTTATTTGGCGCCGATGCGGGTAATTTTTTGGGCTATTGAGCAGTATTTATTGTTTAAGCTGGGGTGAAGAAACAGCTGGTCGCATCGATTCCATGACTGTCATTGCAGTTGCAATGACAGAATTAGGATCAGTTAAATTTGCTGGAATGATCACTGTTTTTGCTTCCGTTGCTATAAAACCCAGTTGCTTTATATATTCTTCAGCAACTTTAATTTTAGCAGCTTCGGCACCACCGTTCGATGACAAAGCCCCTGCAATTTGCATCAAACCTTGAGCTTCTGCATTGGCAACCGCTAAAATTGCAGATGCTTTACCTTCAGCTTCATTAATCTGTTTTTGTTTATCTGCTTCAGAGGATTTAATCGTCTCTTGCTTCAAACCCTCGGCGCGATTGATTTTAGAGTCACGGTCCCCTTCAGATTCTAGAATTTTTGCTCTCTTTTCTCGCTCGGCGCGCATTTGTTTTTCCATGGCATCTAAAACATCTCGCGGTGGCAAAATGGATTTGATTTCATAGCGAAGAACTTTGACTCCCCAGGGTTCCGTCACTTCTTCCAAAGCAATAATGACAGCTGAATTGATTTTTTCTCGCTCTTCAAAAGTTCGATCAAGATCAATTTTTCCAATTTCAGAACGCAAGGTTGTCTGCGCCATTTGAATCACACCTTCTTGGTAGTTGTGAATCCCGTAGGATGCTTTGATTGGATCAATGACGCGATAAAAAATAACTCCATCAACTTGAACAGAGACGTTGTCTTTTGTAATACAGGCTTGTGCTGGAATATCTAAAACGACTTCCTTGAGCTGGTGTTTGTATCGAACCACATCGATAAAGGGCAAAACAAAGCTCAGACCTGGCTGCAAAGATGATTGGAATTTTCCAAGCCTTTCAAGTACCCAAACTTGCTGCTGAGGAACAATTTTTACTGTGATGTTTATCGCCAAATAGGCGACGACCACGGCACCAAAACCCACAAAAATTAGCATCGAATCAATCAAGTGATCTCCTTTTTAAAGATTTTTTTATTTTACAGGAACGACAAATATTTTAATCCCTTCGATTTTTTGAATCGAAATGCGCATGCCTTTATCAATGGTCCAAGTTGAGTTATTGACTGCAGTCCACAAGGAACCTTGATATTGAATCATTTTTTCTTCCCCTGGTTTAATTTCTTCAGAGGAAATAATTTGATTATTCAAATCAAGTTCTACAGAATTTCGCGTTTTCACGTGAAGTTTCGTTTTCACAAAATAGACAGAAACGACGGCCACAGCCGAGAAAATGACAAGCTGGAAGGGCCATAAATCTCCTGGTAAAAAATAAGAAAAACCAGCCGTAACAAAAGCGGCAAAAGAGAAAAACAGGAGATAAAAAGTGCCTGTCACGAGCTCTGAAGCAGCGAGAGCAAATCCCAAAATGATCCAAATCCAAAATGATTCCATGGCTGCAGTTCATCTGATTGTTTCATTTTTGTCCATCGATAACTCCCTTGTTTACAAATGTTGTTTAATTCCTATGCAGTCTCATTTTTTAATCAATTTCCCCCTGAATGCACCGATATCCACACTGTAAGGATATCACATGAAATCAATCAGACTCTTCGGCGGGATTTTTGTTTTTTTTGGCTTAGTGCTTGGTTCGGTGTTCGTTTTTATCGAACATGAGGAATCCATTTCGCTCAGCTCATTTAAATCTAAAAATAAAAAGAAAAAATCTGAAAACCGTGGATTTGAACAATCAGAAATTAAATCGAAAACAGACCGAGTCGAAGATGAACCATCTGCATTGTTTAATGACCCGAATATCAATCAAGCCTGGGGATTAAAGAAAGCTGATGCAGCGCGAGCGTGGTCCGTTTCCAAAGGCAGTCGCGAAGTGATCGTAGCAGTGATTGACACCGGCATTGACGTGAATCACGAAGATATTGTTGGAAATTTATGGATGAATAAAGGCGAAATGGGTCGCGATTCTCAAGGCAATGATAAAATCAGCAACGGCATTGATGACGATCATAATGGGTACATAGACGACGTTCACGGTTGGAATTTTGTTTCCAACAACAATGATTTGAGAGACAATCACGGCCACGGAAATCACATTGCTGGAATCATTGGAGCTCGCGCCGGAAATGGCAAAGGCATCAGCGGTATCGCACCGGAAGTCAGCATCATGGTTCTTAAGTATTATGATCCCAAAGTTCCAAATACAGATAATCTAAAAAACACAATTTCATCCATCAGATATGCCGTTGCCATGGGCGCCCATATCATTAACTACTCAGGTGGTGGCACAGAATACAGTGCCGATGAAAAGGCTGCCGTGGCCGTAGCTGAGAAAATGGGAATCTTATTTGTTGCCGCTGCTGGAAATGAACGTTCAAATTCAGATCAATTTAAATATTATCCAGCAGATTACGGACTTTCAAATATCATTTCTGTCACAGCCATTGACCCGGGCACACAAGTTTTATCCTCAAGCAATTACGGCATTGAAACCGTGGATATTGCAGCCCCTGGTCAGAATATATTGTCTTTGCTACCGAATAATTCTTACGGCTATATGACCGGCACTTCTCAGGCCACGGCATTTGTTTCCGGCGCGGCTGCACTGGTCATGGCTCATAAACAAGCTTACAAAGCCAACGACGTTAAGAAATATATTTTAAACACAGGCGATAACATCCCTGACCTTGCGTTAAAAACAAAAACATCACGCAAACTCAATCTTTTCAAAGCCCTGACTGTTCTTGATCAAGGAGTCACAGCAACTGGCGTCACTGTTGCCAATGGTGGAAGCCGCGAAATTCGAAATTCCTTTAAATCTGATCAAAGCGGCCTAGATCGATCAAATGTTGTGGGATTTGGTCTGTCACTTCGAGAAGCCGTGAATAAAATAAAACCTGATAGCCCAGCATTTAAAAAAGAACGCGAACGGCAATTTCAACTTGAACGCGAGCGTCTTGGAAACAAAAATTCAGAGTGAATTTTTGAAATTTCACGTTTAGGCTTTTAAATGTGAAGACATTCTCAATAAGCAAATTAAAAAAATCCTTGGGGTTGATTTTACGAAACCATCGCTTCGGAATTTTCACTGGCTTGATGGTTGGGACAAGCTATATCCCCTTTCCGCCCTGGGCGATTTTCTTTTGCTATATGCCTCTCATGTTTGTGTTCTTAAATCCTGAAAACAATTTAAAAAGAGTTTTCTGGAATGGCTGGTGGTCACAATTTACACTTTCCATGATTGGATTTCATTGGATTTACCACGTGGCAACTGAATTTGGACATCTGCCCCCCGCCCTTTCCCTTTTAATTCTGTTTCTATTTTCTTCTTTGGTCCATTTATACATTCCGTTGACTTGTGTTGCTGTTCATTTTGCACAAAATAAGTTTAGTTTATCAAGGTTTCAGACTTTTTTAACTTTTGCTTTAACCTTAAGCTTAGCAGAGCGAATTTGGCCTGGCATTTTTGATTGGCACTTGGGGTATACCTTGCTGTGGATCAAAAGCCCCGTCACACAGTGGGCTGACGTGATTGGCTTTGAAGGCATTTCTACACTTTTACTTTTAACCCAAGCCTCCTTATTGGAGTTTTTTCTTCGCTACAAAGAAAGACAACCCCTACTAAGAACGTCACCTTTGCTTTTAGCTCCTCTGTTGATATGGGGACTTTTGCATTTCACGGGACTGAATAAAAGAACAGAATGGTCTGCGTCTGATCGGACTCTCTCTGTTGCCCCCATCCAGGCGAATATCGGTAACCTTGAAAAAATTCAGTCCGAGCAAGGCAGTGGTTATGAATACAAAGTCATTCAACGCCATTTTGAATTGATGAAAATTGCTCAACAGAAAAATCCATTGTTGGATCTCTATATCTGGCCAGAGACTGCTTTTCCAGATTTATTAGATGAGCAATTTTTGCAATTTAATCGACAGCAATTTTTACTTCAACAATTGAAACTCTACCCATCCCCTATCTTACTCGGTGGATATTCGAGGCAAAAATTCCCACCGCGAAAACCTGGTCTTGAACCCCAAGTTAAAAACTACAATGCACTTTTTCTTTTTGATCAAAATCAAAATTTGATTTCTTTTTATCGAAAAACTGAGCTGTTGATTTTTGGTGAATACATTCCTCTGAGCGAAACCTTTCCTATCCTACTTGACTGGTTTCCCTTTATTGCAGGTTTTGGCCGTGGGCCCGGACCTACAACTTTGGCCCTCAATCCTCGCGCAAATCCCAATGAAGTTGTGCTCCTCGGCGCACAGATTTGTTACGAAGGACTCAATCCAAAATTTACTCGAAAGCTTTCCGAAAAGGGAGCCCAAGTCCTGATCAACTTAACCAATGATTCATGGTTTGGAAAATATTTTGAACCTCATCAACATTTGATGATGACTTTGGCGAGAGCCATTGAAGTGCGCAGGCCCTTAGTCAGATCAACAAACACTGGGATCACTGTGGTCATTCAAGCGGATGGCACCATTGAACAGCAATCACCGCTGCATTTGCCGTGGACTGATATTTTTGATGTTCGCTATCAAACTGCTGCAAAACAAACTGTCTATGTGAAGTATGGACATTTGGATTGGGTTCTTTTATCTTTACTGCTTATCGGAATATTAGGGTCTTCTTTGATACGGACTCGATCTAAGGAAAAATAAAGACTATGAATTACCAAAATAATCTCGATTGGACAGAAATTCTTCATCGCATTGAAAAATTTGCTACATCCGAAATTGCTAAAACTTCCATCCGTGAAACCGAAGCTCTTGAATCAAGTGAAGCTCGCAAACGATTGAACGAAATTTTTTCGGCCATGAGTGTGCTCAGTGATGGAACCAGACCGCATATGACTTCACTTGATCTTTATCCTCAATGGTTTACTCGGCTCAAGAAAAAAGCTGTTTTAAAAACCATTGAAATTAAAGATGTTCGATTATTCTGCCTTGAAACCATGGCTTTAAAAGAAATTTTAACTCCGATGCTTGATCAAGATTGGATCAGGAAAATCCAACAGTCTTTGGTGGATGCAGAGAAACCGCTTTCTGCGATTGACCAAATTATCACACCCTCCGGTGACATCAGATCAGATGCCAGCGAACGCCTTTATAGCTTGTACAAAGAGAAAGAAAAACTAGGGCGCGAAGTGCAAAATGCTCTCGACAGATTGGTCCGTGATCAACAGATGGAAACCTTCATCCAAGAAAAATACGTCACAACTCGTGAAGGTCGCTGGGTCTTGCCAATTCGCAGTGGCTCTCAACATTTTGTCCCGGGCGTTGTCCATGCTTCATCACAAACAAAGCAAACTGTGTATATTGAACCTGAACGCGTCATTCCCATGAATAATCGATTGCGACAAATCGACGTCGAAATCGAAGAAGAAATTGAACGCATCCTTCAAGAACTCAGTCATGACCTGTTTAGACTTTGCGATGAATTTGAGGACACAAAAAAAAGCTTGATGGAAGCAGACGTTCGCTTTTCCCAAGCACAGTTCAGTTTACTGATTGAAGGAAAACGTTTTGAATTTACCGATCATGTGATCGAATTACAGGAACTCAAACATCCCCTGTTGAAATTAACTGGAAAGCCTGTCATTGGCAACACGGTCCGATTAGACCAAACAAAATCTATTTTGCTTTTGTCTGGACCCAACGCAGGCGGAAAAACTGTCTTGTTGAAATCCATTGGCCTTGCAGCACAGATGGCGCGCTGTGGATTTCCTATTTGTACAGAAGATGAATCCAAAATTCCTTATTTTAGCGAAATCTTAATCGGTATTGGTGATTCCCAAAGCGTGGATCAAGAACTCAGCACTTTCGCAGCGCATTTGAAAATCTTAAATGATTCTTCGAAGTACCAAGGGCCTAACAACTTAATTTTAATCGACGAGATTTGTGGTTCTACGGATCCCGAAGAAGGTTCTGCCCTTGCGCGAAGCTTTATTGAAGTCTATGCAAAGAACCAAGTTTTTGCTATTGTCACATCCCACTTAGGGCCCTTGAAATCTGGCTGGACTCCTGAAAGTCACATTTTAAACGGCAGCCTTGAGTACGACATGAAATCAGGAAAACCCACTTATCAGTTTATTTCGGGTTTGCCTGGTGACTCCCTTGCAATTCAAATGGCAAAACGTGTTGGTGTGGATGCTGAAATTGTCTCGAGGGCTGTCGATTTACTTTCTCCCACGACAAGGAAGCGTTTTGAGAGTTTAGAACAAATCGAAGCGATCAAACAAGAAGTGGGCAATTTACAAGCCCAGCTCAGAAAAGAAACCATTGCAGCTCATCATACGAAATTAAAGTTTGAAAAAATGGTGAAAGATTTCGAAGCCGAAAAAGACGAGCGGATGAAAAAGTTTCTAAAAAACGCTGAAAAAACCGTTGAAGAAGCCATTTCCAAAGTACAAGTCGAACAGACTTTTAAGAAACATACAGCACTCCAAGAAATCAAATTTGCCCTGCCTGAAATTGTGAAAGCAAAACCTGTTCCCACCACAACAACCATTGCCACTGCGGAAGAATTCGCTCAAAAGTTTCCGCCAGGTTCCAAAGTCTTTGTGAGTTCTTTAAATCAGGATGCCATTGTTCAAAGTCCACCAAATAATAAGGGTGAGATTTCCATTCTTTCAAACTCCATGCGGCTTCAGGTGTTGTGGTCAGATTTAAAGCCTCCACAAAAACCGACTAACCCGACGGCACAAATCATTCGAAAAAGTGGGTCAAGTGTTTCAATTTCCCTAGCAGATGAAGATACAACTCTAGATTTCCGAGGCAAAACAGTTGAAGAAGCTCTTGAACAATTGGAATCAGCTTTGGATTTAGCACTTCATAAAAAAGAAGATCGTGTGAAAATCATTCACGGTCACGGCACTGAAGCTTTGAAAAAATCTATCCGCACTTACCTTTCAAGATCACTGTATGTGCGAAAATGGAAAGCCGGTTCCCAGGAGCACGGCGGCGATGGCGTCACTTGGGTTGAAATCGGCAAAGACTGACCCCAAGTTGGTTCTTCCTTCTAGTGACTGCTCTCCTGGGTGACTTCCTCAGCTTGCAAGTTTTCACCTTGTCGATAGCGATCAACTAAATTTTCATCGGTTGTGGGAAAAGAAAACAACAACGCATGAACTTGATTTGTTGGTTCTTCCAAAGTGATTGCGATGTAAAACATTTCACCTAAAGTAGCATCCGAAACTTCTTTGATAAAAGTCACCAAGACGTTTCCATCCATATCAGTTTTCTTCCAGATTTCATCTGCAGATTCGATGGTTTCTTCGCGATACTCGGCAAAGTCTGCAAACTTGGCCTGAGGAATGTCTCCCTCACTGCGAATTTTCAGCATCGCAGCATAAAGCCCCATCGCAAAGGGCTCACCATCGGATAATGCGTCACCTTCAAGGGCTCCTGGTTTTAACAATTCAAATTCCAAATCGTAAATCAACTCGCCGCGCTCATAGTTTTTGATTAATTCTTCATCTCGGGTCGCAAAGTGAAATAAAACAAATGTCGGGACATTGTGTGAATCCACATAGGCAATGGCGATATAGTAAAACCCGTCCTGATGATCAAAGCCCTTGATGTAATAATGCAGCTCCATTTTATGATCAGTGTTTTCGTCTTTCCAAACGAAATCAGGTTCATCCAATGTTTCTTCCAAATACATTGAAAGCTCTTCTTGAGCTTCTTCACTCAAATCCTCTTTATCAAGGAGCGATAAGTATTCTGATTCCACTTTTTGAATGATGGGCTTAAAGTGTTCGTAGAGCTCTTCTTCAGTTTGAAAAGTCAGATTTTTATCCTCGTCGATGATAATTCGATCGGGAGTTTTTTTGCGAAGAACAATTTTCTTTTTCGTCTTTTTCATGAAGAAAGTGTCTCACATTTTTTTAAAAATCTCACATGACTTATCAGGTCAACAAAGCAAAATATAAGTTGCCCCGCCACATTTTTTTCACAAACAATAAGGAAGAGTTAAACATCGCAAGGAGGCGTGTTTGTCATCTTCTTCAGATTCTGCAACTCCAAAGGTTGCTAAAATTTCGAACAGTGGCGATGATCCAAATGGCAATGGGGGTGCAAATTCCCAGCATGAAGAAAATTTGGCTAAAATGGAAGCTCTACTTTCACAGTCTGCCAAAGGGATTCATGTGCTTTTTGAAACAAAATCCCTAGTCCAAGTGCTTAATCAGAGCCACGACGAAAAAGACTTTTATGATTTTGAAAAAATGAAAAAAGTGCAAGACGTCATGACTGAGTTAATCGCAAAGAAAACTTATTTAGATAAGGTTTCTTACTTAAAGGGACTAGATCAAGCGTCCTACAATATGTTAGTGCGAGCATATTTTCACATTGTAGAAAACACGGTACGGGCTTCCAGCGACTTATCCCACTGAAAAGTAAAAGATGATATTCATTTTATCTCGGAATTGAAAACAACATTATTGTCTCAATTCGGGAATTTTGATTTTTTCCATGATTTTTTGGTATCTCAACATTTAGCTTTTGCTGAATTCCATCTCCCATTTCTGCTGATCAGGATAGACTAGACCAAAGCAACAAATTTATTGCGGTGGCTGGACTGGAATATGTGACGAACAAATCATCTTGTCAGCCTTAATGGTTTGCAGTCAGCTACCGAATATTAATCAAGGCTTTGAGCATCTCAACAAAATTAGGAGCAGCGATCTGTGGGCCAGCAATCATATTTATCGCTCTTTAAAAGCATATTGATTTCACTGTTCATCTGCATGGCTGTTTTTCCAGAAATGGCTCAAGCAGAATACCGAGTGTTTCAATTGCGAATTTCC
>JBKCTJ010000150.1:0-11031 GCA_046318875.1 Pseudobdellovibrionaceae bacterium
TGATGAGCCTGAAAGTTATTTCGTTTTGATTTCTCAGCATCGTTTTCCCAATGGGTTATTAGGACGCTTGCTGATTCACGTTTATGAAATTAAACTGATTGTTTTGGAATATTTAATCACGCCCCTGCAGGATAACTGATGATCAAGTGTGCGAATGCCTCCGACTCGGTTTAAAGATCATTTTAAGTTTTATCTTGGCATTGATCAAACAGGAGCTGTTCAGCCAAATGGACTTGCCAGGCCCCTGAGATGCAGTCTTTTTTTTCATCAACAGATTTTTTTATTTTCCATTTCGCGATTTTCATTAGATGAAATTGACGAAGGTATTATTCAGATTCTTCCAAAGAAGATCAAAGACTCTTATCATAGGAAATTCCTTTTTATTTTATTAGACAGCGTTTTAGGACTTCCTAGGAAAATTTATAAATCTGCTGATGAAAATTTTTTCGACTATTGCAAATTAGCAAGAAATTTCAGCTTTGATGATAAATTCTACGGGGCCGTGACAGCAAACTCTTTTTATTTACAGTTTTTAGATCAAACTGGAAATAAAGAAATTCCCAAAAGAACCTGTGAAGTTCTGACCAAAGCCAATTCAGTTTTCAAAATGACGCCTTTTCAGAAAAACATTAGCTGCGGCACCTACCGCATTCTCCGAGAATTGGACGATGTTAAAAATATTCATTTTTTTCATCTACAGAAGAATCCAAACTTTCAAAAGCCAATGCTCGCCGAGGGATACCCGTCCCTCTATTGGAGAGAATTCATCCAATCACGATCTCGCGATCTATCCTATCTCAAACCTTGGCTCAAGAGCCTTCAAGTTAAAACAAATCAATCTTCAGCGAAGCTCATCCATGATCCAGATTATGCGGATGCAACGGTTTTGGCACTGACTCCGTGGCTGATATTCCAAGGGTTCACTTCAACCAACTTAGCATTTGAAAAGTTTAATGATCCCCAAGAAGGTTGGATTTTTGCTCTAAAGAAGAAATAATAATGAGTGTAAGATCATCAATATAATTTTGGAATTGCAAATCGCTCTCGATGTCCGTCAAAAAATCAAAATTGAGCATGTCTTCCAAGGTTCCTTGAAAACCTGCGAGCCGAAGAAAAAAACCTGTCGTCACTTCACGGAACTGTGGGTTCAACTGAAAAGCAATTTTAGAAATCGCCCTTAAACTTTTTCTTTGCGAAACATCTAGTGTCATCATTTTCTTTGACTGACGATCCGTGCAAACAAATTTGAGCAGTCTGTCAAATTGCTTCTCGCTAAGCTCGGGCTGAAGAAAATTAGAACAAATGTAAGACAGAATGATAAACCGCGTGACTGGTTTTAAACCAATTTTTGAAATGGTCCTTTTTAAGTCTGACTTTGCATTAAACATCACAATATAGGAGTTCAATTCGAAAAAAATGCGATGTGCCCGATCTTCAGCGTCCACCACAGCTAAAAGCTCACAGCTATTAGCAAAAGATTCTTCAATTAATCGAAATAATATTTGGTGACGTGCACTCAGGTTTTTGGATTCAGGCAAAAAACTGCGAGCTATGCCATGACATGATTCGTGAAAAAGATGATTCTTTTTCAAATTCTCAACAATTTCTTCCCAATCAATTCCACTTGGTAATTTCGAATTGATTTGCTCGATCACTGGAACATTTTTGAAATAGGGAATTTGATGAGTTGAAAGAAGATCATCTAATTGACTGAGCGGCAGAGCTAGATAAAAATCATTATTCTCGCCAGTGAACGAAAAGCTTCTATCGAGCACTTGCTGACGAATTCCCCGATAAATCCGGTTGTGTTCAAGTAAAAATCCATCTCCAAAAACTTCTGTTAAAGAGCCCGCTTTAAATTTATAATGAAGGTTGAGCAATTGGGTGAGCTTCATGGATTCTTTCATAGCTCCAAGGTCCATAGACAAGCAATTCTTATTCTGTTATTCCCTTGGGATGGAATCATTGACACCGAAAGAATTACAAATTCTCGAAGCTAAAATACTGACTTCAATTCCCATTTTGCAAAATATGGGAATCCAAATCCAATCGATCAGTGGCACTGAATGTGTTCTTGGCGTTCCTCTAAAACAAAATCACAATCACAAAAATACAGCTTTTGGCGGAAGTTTATATGCAGCTTGCACTGCCGCTTGTTATGCGTTGATTTATGCTCTTCAAATCCATGATCACATTTTGCAGCGAGATTTGGTGATCACCCATGGAAGCATTAAATATCTGAAGCCAGTTTCACAAGATTTCACTGTTCGAGCATTCGTCGATTTGAAAATGTGGAAAAGTTTCACTTCGGCATTGGCTCAATCCAAACCCCAACGTCTTCGAATTCAGGCTCACATTCATGTTGCTGGAAAAGCAGATTCCCTATGTCAATTCGACGGGGAATTTGCCCTGCTCCCTTCGAAGAGTGAGGGAGCTTTGAACTAGTTCTCGAATGTTGAAATAGCGCCTGATCTGATTGAGTTGAGACGACAAGTTATTTTTGAGACTTGGTTGTTTTTCCAGTTGTGATTCGAAATGATAAGTTCGACTGGGCCTTTATTGCCTTCCTCGTGACTCATGATCAGAGTTATGGATTCGGCCCCTGTGGATTTTGAGTTGACCGCTTGAAGAAGGTCATGGTTGAAGCTGACTTCGCCGGTTGCCATATTCACCAGGCTTGGATGATTCAAGAAATAGGTTTCTCCTGAGAAAGTGATTTCGACCCTTTCGTTGAGTGGATGTTTTTTATTATCTACGAAATGCACGGATTTGACTTCGAACAAACATGAATTACCGTTGGCATCTTTACCACTGTATTCTTTGAGCTCAACGTCTGCGATTGCTAAAACTGAAAATAAACTTACCAAAATCATTGCTGTATTTTTCATTTGAATTCCTTTTTTGTAAGCTTGAACCAAAAGATGAACCGAAGTCAAATTCGGCAAGGAGAAGCAATCTAACTGAAAAAGCCTAAAAACTGAACATACTCGCCGCCCATGCCTGTTTTGAAGTGGGTGATCCCAGGGGATTCTTTGGATTTCACCCCGCCCAAATCCAAACTGGTCATGCCTTTTTCCTTTAAAAATTCGATGGCCTTCCATAACAACAAAGAATGGGCATTGGTTTTTTTACCCAGTTCAGAATTCCAACCGATGCGATAAGAAGCCGAGCGTCCATGCATCATGATCATTAAACCTGCCACGTGCAGCCCCGATTGTTGAGCCAGAATCAAAATCGATTTTTGCATTGGTTGAGCTGCGAGAAATTCTTCTTTCATAAAATCAAGACTGGGTCCTAAGAATCCTTTGTCTTGTTTAAATTCTTGGTAACTTTTTAAAAAGGAAGTCAGCCACCGGCCCTGTTGGTCCACAGTGACTTTTAATTCTTGTTGCTCAGATTTATTTAAACCATTTCTCCATTTAGAATCGAGACCGTTTCTGATTTCCTGCAATGATACAGTCAGATCAATCCACACGGTTTCATAAGTTTGAGGCCTTAGCTTATAACCAAGCTCTGTCATTTCTTTGAGAGAAGGTGTTTGTAAACTCCATTCAGGAAGCCATCGAAACCGGCGCAGCAATCTGCGTGGAAAAGTTTTTCGCAACAACTTTGCAAATTCTATAAAAGTTTCAGCTTTGACATCCTTATCAAACCATAACGGACCCCGTTGAATTTCAATAAAGTGAATTGGCCCCAGACGGATTTCTTGAATAGCCACAATACCCAATTTTTTATCATCTTTTTGGATCGCTGCAAACCGCGTTGATTTAAAATCTCTAGTATACACAGCACGTGCGTAGGGCCAAGATTGCATCCAATTTGCTCTGTAAGCTTGAGACAATAACTCATCCCACTCAGCAGGCTTTTGATTCAAAAAAATAATCTTCATTTCAGATTCAGGTTTTAGCATCTCGCCCCTTAATTAAACAAATTTCATAGAGCTTTTGTCCACTCTTAAAGTACTTAATTTCAAAGTGAGTTCGTGGTTTAAAATCAGGATGATCTGCTTTAGAAATAATCTTTTCAAAACCAAGATCAAGCTGCCATTGTTTTGAATTGACCTCTTTGAATTCCTGAAAGTAGCTCAGTTCATTTGTCACCATATGAAATTGAGCACCCTGTTTTAATTTTTTCAAAACAAAGCCAAAGAGCGGCATGCAAATCCATCTTCGTGCGGGATTTTGCTTTTCAGGATTTGGATAGAGCAAATACAACTCGTTTAAGGATTCATCGGGAATATAATGATTCAAAACTGCTTCCGCATCAGCATGAATGGGAAACAAGTTTTGTGGTGAATCATGGGTGAGGTATCGACGGTGAAACTTTTCAAATTTGTTTTTGGTTCTTTCAATGGCGATAAACTGCTTGTCGGGGGTATTCACAGCACACATCAAAGGGTGCAATCCAACGCCGCACCCAATTTCTAAAACCAGATTTGAACTCGAATGGATGAAATTTTTTAATTTTTCCTCAAGCTCATTCTGAACAATATAACGCGGCTGAGCCAAAGGCGGCACTTGGTACAGTCGTGTTTTTTTGATCAACTCTTCCACAGCTGTTTTCTACTTGATGGATTTGCATATTTCCATCGCTTTTTTAAATAAACTCGACACAGACTTTGGCCAGATTGGACAATCTTGATTTTTAACCATAGAATAGGGAACATCGAATCAACAGGAATCAAAGTCAGGACGCGAGATTGAGTCAAAGTCGGTTTCACACAAAACTTCAGCAAATTTTTTCGCACTTAAAAACATTTGCTGGTCGCTCCTGGTATGCACCTTTCATTGGCTTTTTGTCATTTTTAGATAATTTAGTTATTGTTATTCCCAATGACGGAATTTTGATTTCTAGTACTATTTTAAAACCCAAACGTTGGCTGCTTTTTGCTGTATGTATCACCATTGGATCAACTTTAGGCGCCTTAGCTGTCGCAACTTTAGTGAGGATCCATGGTCTTCCGTGGATTCTGAGCACTTTCCCAAATATTGAACAAAGTACAACTTGGCTGATGACAGAATCTTTTTTTGATCGCTACGGATTGTTTGTTGTTTTTGTTGTCGCAGCATCCCCAGTATTTCAACAACCCTCCATTATTCTAGCCGCATTAGCACATACCCCAATGTTAACCTTACTTGCCGTGGTGTTTGCTGGGCGCTTGCTCAAGTTCGTTTTGATTGCGTACATCGCCTCCCATGCGCCGAAACTTTTATCCCGCATGTGGGGAATGAAGGGTGAACTTGAAGAAGTCGGTATTGATGTCGATCACTTACCCAAAACAAAAACTTGATCGCTGTTTGACGAGGGACTGCGATCCTAGGTAATCTTCTCCCAAACCATGAACGTGTTACATCTTCTTTCTCAGACAATATTAACAGGTGCCGAATCTTATGCTGTGGAGCTATGTGAAGAACTTCAAAAAGCGGGTCACTGCACGTGGATTTGTTCGGATACAATTCATTTAGAAACAAAAGCCAAAGTGTTGTTAAAACCTGTTCACAACCGCAGCAACTGGGCAAAGACACTGGCTGAGTTGCTCGATATCATTGAAAAAAATGGAATTCATATTCTGCACACCCATTCAAGATCTTCTGCAAAGCTTGCACGACTGATTTGTAAACAGCTGCCTACCCTATGCCATGTGCATACATTTCATGGCTTACAAAAGCATTCTTTATCAAAGCAGCTGAAAAATAGTTTCGGGGATTCAAATATTTTTGTCTGCGAAAACATTCAAACAGCAATGGATTTACAAAAGATTAAATACTCAAATCAATTTCAAATTATACGAAACGGCATTCACTGCAAATCAACAAAACCTGCTGAAATGAAACTTGAAAAGGCAGCAGGCTTACGAAAAAAAATAGCTCTGATTTCAAGGCTGTCTAATCTGAAGGGCCAAAGAACTTTACAAGTTTTACAAGCTGCAATGGAAGTCTTTAAAAAACATCCAGATATCGAGTTTCATTTGATCGCAGGAGATTTTGATTCATTATCAAAATCCGATCAACACATCATCACGAATTACCAAAACCAATTTCCGGAAGAATTTTTCTTTCATGGTTTTATAAAAAATCTTTCCGAGAAAATTCCTGATTATGATTTAATTTTCGCGGGTGGTAGAATCGCAGCGGAAGCTTTGATGAATGGCATCCCAGTCTTTGCGTTTGGCGAGAGCCATTGTCATGGGCTAGTCCATGAAGATAACTATAAAGACTGTTTAGCTTCTAATTTTGGGGATATTCTTTTCACTGAAAGACCGACACCTTGGCAACCCGAAGCAATGAAAAAGCAAATTGAACAGAGCCTTAAGGATCAGAAAAAAACCGCATTGCCTATTCATGCCGAATTTGACTTCCAAACAAATTTCAATTCTGTGTTCAAATTTTACAAACAAACTCTTGGTCGAAAATTAGCTAAAAATTATTTTCCGATTTTGATGTATCATAAAATTGTTCATGAAGAATATCAAACGCCTCACAAAATTTATGTCCTTGCTAAGGATTTTGAAAACCATTTGAAATTTTACAAGTCCCAAGGTTTTACTTCAATTCACTTCAAAGATTATAAAAACTTTCGCGAAGGAAATCGAAATCCTTCCGAATTTCCGCAAAAACCGATGATGCTCACCTTTGATGATGGATATTTGAATAATCTAGAAATCGCACTCCCCTTGCTAGAAAAATATCAAATGAAAGCCACAGTGTTTTTGTTAGCAAACAATCAAATTTCAACAAATCAATGGGACGCATCAAGCGAAGAAAAACAATTTGAATTGATGACCCCAGCCCATCGCTTGTTGTTTTCAAAACACCCACTGATTGAAATTGGAAGCCACGGTTTTTCCCATCGCCCCCTGGACGAAATCCAGTCAGCTGAAGACCGCTTTGCAGAGCTCAAAAATTCCAAATCATCTTTAGAAAAAGAATTAGGAATCAACATCACAGCTTTTGCCTATACCTACGGTCGAAGAACTTCGGATGCCTCATCCCTAGCATCAAAAGCAGGTTATGAATTCGCAGTAAACACTGACACAGGCGGCCTCACCATTGAAGACGATCCCCACGGCATTTTCCGGATCTCAATGTTTCCAAAAGAGACAAATTGGACCCTCTGGAAAAAAACCCACAAGATCTATCGCCGTTACTACAAGTGGAAACGGAAAAAATAGAACTGCAAAATAGGTATTCTATGTTTCAGCTATATTTGCTTTGAGACTTTTTTAAATCTTTAATCCTCGAAAAGCAGGCTACAAGACTCTCACTTGTCGTTTGCGGGCAATCGCGGTTCATTTTTTTTCTTGTTTGTAATGCCGCGCGCAGGGGATGTACTCGGACTCGGACCTTCGATCACTCGAATATTGTTCAGCGGAGGCAGAGAATAACGTTTATATGGAGGCAGATCATTAGGCACTCTCAGTCGTACTTGGCGCTTGCTCATAGCATTCAACATCAATGAACATTCATTACTCCCATCTGTCTTTATTCGTTTCGTTGATCTGTCCGTGCCACTTGTTTCTGAAAATGCGGGTTCCGTGCACTCAAGAGTGAGGCTGCGCCCTGCATTCTGCTTCGCGCCCTCAGAGTTTAGATCTTTGTACTCCAAGTCCGCATATCTTCCTGTCCCCGACAAATCCTCAGAAATTTGTCGCCTACTTCGATCATTTCTACGAAGAATCTGTCCAAATGACTGATTCGTATTCCTAGACTTAAAATTGGATTTGAGCTTGAACTCTCCAGCCACGACGATCCCAGATTCTGAAGTTATCCGCTGATCAATGCAAAGATAACACCGACTATCACGATCTAAATCTGTGTGATTAATCTGTGTGATTAATCTGCGTGCAATGATCTCCCTTTTCAATCTTCAAACGAGTCAAAGTTCCTGTATTGCTAACCTGCGAAGCTTCAGAAAAATCAAGAGTGGTCCCAATAGGTAACTCATCCATCACTCGTGCTTGTCCACAAGACAAATTCGACTCCCCTTGAGCAAAGGCCGAAAAATTGAAAAAAATCAGAATCGGAAGTATAAGTTTGAACACATTTAACTCCTTTTATATTATATAGTTTAGCAAAAATTCAACTGCTAGCTAGTCCAGAACAATGATTCATTGGAATAAAATAGTTTACCTAAAAATAGAGGAAACGAAATCCTTGCGACGCGTGAGGAATGCATTGGAGTGTCATTTATTTTTAAATGAAAATTAGAAAAAACGCTTTCTAAAACTTATTAGCGATTGTCTTCAAGTTGACGATTCATGAATTAAATTCAATGATGAATGAGTTTTGAGGGAAGCTGCTTTGCTGCTTTGAATTGAGGAGACCTTTATGCTTTTGAAGTGCACATTCCAAGTTCTTTTAATAGTCTTTCTGAGTTTTCAAACTTTTGCATCAAAGGATGCTGAACTCAGTATCGCCGTGGGGTCCGAGTTTGAAAATTTAAATCCGATGATTGCTTCTCAAGCGGTAACCAATTTTATGCTTTATTTAGCCCATCGCCCGCTGATCGTTTTGGATTTGGATTTAAAGTGGAAACCACTTCTGATTAAGGTAATCCCGACCATTGAAAACAAAATGTTAAAACGTGAAGGCAAATCCATCACTTTGAATATTCAATTTATAGATGGATTGAAATGGGGCGATGGCGTGCCTGTGACTTGCAAAGACTTGGAACTGGGTTGGCAAGTGGGACTCAACAAAAATGTGTCTGTGCCAAATCGTGAACCTTATGAAAATATCACCAGCATTACTTCAGAAAAAGATCAGCCAACCAAATGCATTGTTAAAATGGCTGTGGGAAAATTCGATTATTTTAATTCGCTACCGAGTATTTTACCTTCTCATTTAGAATCTAAGGTTTTTAATGAATTCAAGGGTAAATCCCAAGGTTATGATCAAAATTCTTTGTATACTAAAAATCCAACCTTGCCGGGTTTATATCACGGTCCTTATGTAGTCTCGGAAGTTAAACTCAGCAGTCATGTGATCTTTACTCCGAACCCTCATTTTTATGGAAAAAAGCCAGCGATCAAAAAAATCATCGTCAAGTTGATTGCAAATACAGGGACCATGGACGCCAATCTGCAAGCGGGCAATGTCGATATGATCCCGCCCGCTGCTGGGTTCGGAAATGATCAAGCTGTGGCTTTTGAAAAAAGGGTGAAGTCTCAAAACCTTCCCTTTGAAGTTCAGTACACTGATGGACTTATCTATGCGCACATTGATATGAATTTAACCAATCCAATTTTATCAGACTTGCGAGTGCGTAAAGCCATTTCCATGGCTATTGACAAAAAGGTCATCACAGAAAATCTTTTGGAAGGAAAAGCCAAAGAGGCCATCCATTTTGCCACCCAGAAAGATCCCTGGTTTACGGATCAAACAACAATTTATAAATATGATAAAAAGGAAGCTCGAAAACTTTTGGACGCTGCTGGTTGGAAAATGGGAGCGTCAGGTATTCGAGAAAAGGATGGAAAAAAACTTCAGTTGACCATGATGGCTGTCGCCGGAAATAAATTTATTGAAAATATCCAAGCCTATTTCAAAGAAAATTTCAGATCGATCGGTCTTGACCTAGCGATTAAAAATGAACCTGGTCGCGTTTTCTTTTCTGATACGACCAATCGTCGAAAGTTTGATATGGCTTTGTTTTCTTGGGTATCCATTCCGGAGCAAACACCTCGCAGTATTTTACACACTGAATCCATTCCTACTGAAAAAAATTCCTGGGCAGGGCAAAACTTCACTAGCTTCAGCAATGCAGAAGTCGATAAGGCGATTGAAGAATTAGAACAGGAATTTAACGTCCAAAAGCGTGCCGCTTTAGCTAAGAAAATTATTGATATTTACACTCGCGAAATTCCAGTGATCCCTCTGTATTTTCGAGACGCAAACAGTGTGATTCCAAAGGGAATGAAAAACTATCGACTTTCAGGACATTTGTTTTATGAAACACTCTATGCTGAAAATTGGGAATTGCCGGCGAGCAAGTAAGTCACAATCGAATAATTGTTTTGTGTTGAAAGAGTAAACTCGAACTATTTGGTTGTTAAATGATCTGGTAGTAAAAAAGACTGTGCTTATACCCGAACAACAGTCGATGCTCCCTGCCCGCGAGTCTCCTCGACAGACACACAAACTTCCTTAATCTGATACTGCTTAAATTCTTGAAAAAAATCTTCGGCTAAAATCCGAGAAAGCTGTTCCACACTTGTGTTTGTGAGCGGCAATAGCACAACTTCATTTTCAGGGAAAACGTAAAATCGATCGCGAAAACGAACTTCCATGGAAGGTGATTTTACTGTGATTTTCATGTCTTTATGTTGAGCGGGAAGCAAAACCATTTCATCCCACTGATCGAGCCTGGATTTAATGTGTTTTTTAAAGACATTAAAATCGATAAAAAATCCAACTTTGTTCAATTCAAATTCTTCGGGAACTGTGAGATCCACAGTCACTTGATAATTATGACCATGCAGTTTTTCAGCATGGTGATCATCAAAAATCAGAAAATGGGCCGAAGAAAATTTAAAGTTTTGTTTCGCTAAATGAAGGGTTGTCATCATCATGCTCAAGATGTAAACCCATCGAGCACAGATTGCAAAAGGAACTTCGATGTGGCTTTTAAAACAACATTTTCAAATTGAATCAGCACGATTTTTACCTCACTTGCCTGCGACTCATCCTTGTTCTCGAATGCATGGGCATAGCTTTAAAATCATCGTTTCTGTCCTGGGTCAGCTCGATGTAAAAATCGGCTGGGTGATTGATTATAATGACATTCAAGACGCCATGAAGCCCATCCTGGATCAGATTGACCATCAAGAATTAAATAAAGTTCCAGGATTACAAAATCCGACTAGCGAAATCATTGCCCAGTGGGTTTACAATCAAATGAAAGTTGTTCTTCCACAAGTGCACCAGATTTGTGTGATGGAAACACCGACGACGGAATGCCATTATCCCTATAAGCCTTAATCCATGGGATTCGCTATTGAATTAGCTATTGGATTAGCTATTGGATTAGCTA
>JBKCTJ010000151.1:0-9598 GCA_046318875.1 Pseudobdellovibrionaceae bacterium
AAAAACCAGGTTATTAAACCGAATTCTCTGTTAAAATCATGGAAAGCGCTTTGCGGTATTTGAAAATTAATTTGGTTAAATCGGATTTGATCATCAATTGTTATTAAATTCAGACGAAGAAATTTTTGAAATGAATAACGGCTGTATTTGCTGCACAGTTCGTGGGGATTTGATTCGAATTCTTGGAAAGCTTGCTGAAAAAAGAAATAAATTTGATTACGTCATCATTGAAACTACGGGAATGGCTGATCCGTCTCCTGTTGCGCAAACATTTTACATCGACCAGGAAATTCAAGAAAATTACAGGCTAGATGGAATCGTCACATTGGTTGATGCAAAACATTTGCCATTGCATATTGATGACAGTGAAGAAGTTCGTGAACAAATTGGATTTGCCGATGTGGTTTTGTTAAATAAAAATGATTTGGTATCAAAAGCTGAATCGGAAAAAGTTGAACATCTGATTCGGCAGATGAACCCCCTGGCGAAAATTCATCGCACCTTGAAATCGGAATTGCCTTTTCAGCATGTTTTGGATTTGAAAGCTTTTGCTTTGGAGCGCGCTCTTGAAATTGATCAGCATTTCTTGGAGCCTGAATATGCTTTTGAGTGGTACGGGGCTTATGAATTACAAAAGGGAGATTATCGCCTAGCCATCGAAGGCTTGCAAAACCCTAAAATGCTGGGTGGCTGGTCGCAGCTTCCATCAGCAGATTTAAATGGTTTTAAAGCTGTGGAAAAAAATATCGTTTTGTTGTTTTCTTCTCAAAAACAGCCACTTGTTTCTGGGAAAGCATTTGCCATGAATCAGTTGAACGAACTTTCTTTAAATGAAAATACTGCCACCTTTGAGATGCACGTCAGTGAAGATGGAATTTATGGTTTGTTTTTAGAACATTGCCCCCACGAATTTAAAATGTCGCTGACATCAAATAAGTCATCAGATGCTTTGATCAAACCTGCTTTTCAAAAACATTTTCACGGGAAACACAGTCATGACAATGAAGTTGGTTCTGTTGGGATCGAAATGGATGGTGATTTAGATCCACAAAGATTTCAAAATTGGATTGGTGATTTGTTGCAAAAAGAAGGTCAAAATATTTACAGATCTAAAGGTATTCTAAGTCTGTCTGGTGAACCAAAAAAATATGTTTTTCAAGGAGTTCACATGCTGATGGATGGTCAACTTGATCAGCCCTGGGGAGCAATGCCTCGAAAAAACATGTTGGTCTTCATAGGAAAAAATTTAAATCGTCAAAAGCTCAATCAAGGATTAAAATCATGTCTGAAGTGATGGATGACGCTGTGGAAAGCCAGGTCCCGATTCTGCGCCCTGCTTGGTTGCATCCCACAGGTGCCAGGGTCAGTTGTCTTGCAGTCAATGACCAAACTGATATGGATTTTACAAACGCATCTGATCAGTCATTGCTACGAAGTCTATGTGCCTTTGGCACCGATGATGGAAAAATCAAAATTTTAGATACTGCCTCTGGATCAGTCGTCTTTCGTTATGAATCAGATTTGGGTCTTTTTGGAGTCAGTTCTGTCGCCTTGAGTTCAAAAGATTATAGGGTGGCTGCGGGTTTTGAAGATGGGACCTTTCTGGTTTTCGATTTTAGAAATGGCATGGATCAATTTTCAAAAAATTTACTCTTGTTGAATGAGCAAAAAAACGATGGGCCAACGATCATCCCAGAATTATCTGATGAAGTCGTCAATGGAGAATTGCTGTTCAAAAAGAAATTTCCGAAACAGATGGTTGAAAAGGTTTGCTGGCAGTGGCAAACACCCACAGTTTTTTTAAGTGTTGGAAAGTCTGTTTTTTATTTTGATACAGAAGACAAAGAATTAAACTTATTTGTCGAAGAAGAAACCTCCATCACGGATTTAGTTGTGTCTCGATTTCCTCAGCATGGACCTGTTGTGATGTTGACATGTTACGGGCATCTCAAAATTTATCAAATTCAATCTAGTCGCCAAGTTGAAGACTTCGCTTGGAAAGGATCTTTGATAAATTTAAATCTTTGTCCTCACAAGAAATATGTTGTTTGCGGAACACAGGAACAAACAATTCATATTTGGAATTTAAAACAGAAAAAAGATTTTGAAATGCGGGGGTTTTCTCAAAAAGTGAAGCAAATGTCTTTTCGGGAAGACGGTTTGCAAATGGCCCACGGCAGTGATGATGAGGTGATTTTATGGGATTTTTCAGGTCAAGGTCCTGCAGGCAAGCGGCCGGTGATTTTGGGTCCCCATGAAAGTAAAGTTTCTGAAGTTCATTTTCAGAACCACGGGCAGCTTCTTGCGAGTGCCGCCCAGGATGGAATTATTTTGCTTTGGAGTATGAATTCGCCAAATGTTCCTGTAGCGATTACTGGAGTTCGCGACCAAGCGATCACAAAAATCCAGTGGACTGCAGATGATCGATATTTGTTTGCAGGATTTGCAACAGGTTATGTTGTGATGATCCCAGTTCCTGAACTATAAAAATTTGTTATTTTGCAGTACAAGTCATTCGTTCAATCACATTTCCCTGGCTAGATCTTTTTCCGATTCACTCTGCAGATCGAGGGCAGTTTGGATGTCTTTTGCGGAATGCAGTTTCCCTTTTCCTACCCCGGGGCAGAAAGAGGCCACTTCCTTCGACCAAGTTTTTGCATTCATCACTTCGGGCCAAAAGGGCCAAGTTCGGCATTGGGTTGGGCGGGCTTCGTAAATGCTGCATTTTTTCTGCGATAAAAACATGCAGTCGGGTTTGCCCTTTTCTTCTTTCAAATGCCACAGCCCCTTTGTCTTTTCACAGTATTTTCGCGTGAACGCTGAAGGGCTTATTTTCAGTTGGTTTGCCATTCTTTGTCGGTCATCTTTCGTTAAAAAGACAAATCCATATTCACCCCGAGAAGTGCAGCAATTGCCCGAGCTCTGACATTGAAACTTTAAACCGTCCTTGAAAAAACGGGAACTTGTCGGATTTAAATTTGAGGGAGTTTTCATTATTCAAAGCCTTTCCATGGAGCAAAATATTATTTCGTGACGTGATATTGCTGAAACATTTTTTGCCATTCTGGCGGCAGTGAACATTTCACTTTTGCCTTGGCATCGAGGCAAACATGGACTGTTTTGACCACGGTCAGGGGAGTCTGAGCTGTATGACCAATGTCCATCACTTGATAAGTCACTTCAAAGGAACCTGTTTTGATTTGAGAGAAAAACAAATGAATTTCATAGCTGTGCCCTGCGATTAATGGTCCCCTGTAGTCAGCTTCGGATTTAATCAATGGAAACAGAAAATCCTTTGTCGAGAAATAATTTTTCCAACCAATGCCTATGTCATGAATCAAATCTTCAAAAGCATCGTGGCAAATGCCATAAATATTCCCGAAAAACAGAATCCCAGCGGGGTCACAATCACGAAATCGAACTGAGAACTTTTTTTTATAAACTTGGCTCATTTGTGGTGCCATGTTATGAATTATTAGTGAGAAGTGCAATAGACAAAAACAATTATAAAGTATACAGCGCCAAGGATTTTCCCGCCTATCTTCCTAAATTAAATCAATTGTATGATGACCTTTTTACTGGGGGAAAGGGATTCCGGTCCTATTTGGTCAATGAAGTGGCTTCGCATTTGAAATTAAACGCAAAAACGATCCATCTGCTTTCACAGACCATTGAGTTTATTCATAATGCATCATTGCTTCATGATGACCTTATTGATGAAGCTTTGTTGAGGCGGGGAAAAACAGCTGCTTGGAAAAAATATTCAACGGATTATGCAGTTCTTGCAGGAGATTATCTTTTAGCTCGAGTCATGGTGAACCTTTCCGAACATGGAAATGTTCAGTTGATCCATTATACAGCTCAAATGATTTCTGACTTAGTTGAAGGTGAATGGCTGCAAGATTCAATCATTGGCGATTATTTTGTCAGTGTGGATCAATTAGACCGGATTCATAATTATAAAACAGCTTCACTTTTTAAGTGGTGCTTGAAAGCGCCATTTATCGCAGCTGAAGAAAAAAATTCAGAAATGATTCAAACCCTTGAAGAAATGGGAACGATTCTGGGAGTTTTATTCCAGCGCAGTGATGATTTGCTGGATTACGACATTCGAAATACCGAAGGAAAGTTAATCCTTGGTGATTTGTTGTCGGGATATCTGAATTCTTTTGGTGCGTTTATCACTTTTCACTTACAAAAAGAACAAATTGATTTGTTAATCAAATCCAAAGAGCTAAGCGAATTTGTCCATCATTTGGGTGGGCCTGAAAAAATGGCTTCCTACTTGCGAGAATTCGATGATCAAAATGCAAAATTAATCCAATTGTATCACCATCACTTGGGCGAGCTGGCAGAAAAATTAAAGCCTGAACATCAAGGAATGATCGAGGCATTGAAACCCTTGGCTGATTTGCTTTATTGGCGTAAACAAAAACCCGCCGAACTGTCTTCCAATGGTTAATCATCAGCAGCAAGATGATCATCAATTTTTTGTTGGGCAAATTATTTCCGTGGACCGTACAAACGAGCGTGGAAAAAAAATTCTAGCTGGAAGTTTCTCTTCAGATCTTGTCGCAGTACCTCTTGCTAGTTTAAACGCAGGCATTGCCATAAATGCAAAGCAAGTCACATTGCAATTACAAGCATATCAAAAGCTGAGTTTTTTTTCTTTTATTTTCACTTTGATTAAAATGATCAAAAGACAAGACTGGATTTTGATTTATTTTCCGATGCTGATTCTTTTGCTTAAAAATTCTCAAAATACGGCCAAGATTTTCGTTGAAGTTGTTCTGTTGGCTTTTATCGGATTGTTTTTCCTCATTTTAAGTTTACGAATTAAAAATCAAGTTGCAGACCATTTAAGTGGAATTGATCGATTGAACCCTGATTGCTTTGGCGAGCCATTGATGACAGGCAAAGTGAAAGTCTCGGAATTGAATAAAGCCGCATACATCAGCTTAGGCCTGGCTGCTGTTTATTCAATGCCCTTGATCATCCATGCCCCCTTGGTGCTCTTGTTTTTATTGCCGAGCATTGCACTGGGTTTGTTTGTGCAGTTTTTTAGTCTTTCTAAATTCAAATCCGACAAATTAGGGGAATTTTTTTTATTTTGTCTTTTCGGTCCCTTGTATATCAGTGGTTTGGATATGATATTTATTCAACAAGTGACCGGTGAAACTCTGTTTATAGGATTTTACCTTGGAATCTGCAGTATTTTTCTTTTAAATTTACGAGTGTTTTCAAATTTTTTCTTTATGGCTGAAGTTCATTCAAACAATACTTTGATTGAAATGGGATTTGATAAAGCCAAAGGTTATTTGCAATTTCTGATGATTTTTATTGTGGCGACTTTCAGTTTTTACCAATTTGTTTTCACATCTTTGGAATATGGGCTTGGCTCTGCCATTTTGGGCTTAGCTTTAGCCCTTTGGTTAAGCCGACACCTGCGTTCTTGTGATTCGCCACTCAGTTCAAAAACAAAAAAAATGAAACAGGATCTTTCACAATTGGTTTACAGTTTGCATTTGATTTGGATTTTCATTTATTTGACTAAAATTTTTGTTGATGTCGTCAAAGAGTTTTGACATGGCAAAGACGACACAGTTTCAACATCTTGTTTCTCAAATTCATCAACTGAAGGGGGCCCAATCCTTTCAGACCCAGATCAATCAGTTTGTGCAAATTTTATCTGAAACTCACTTTGCCGATTCAGTGACCCCCGAAGAAATAGAACTTTTAAAATCAGAAAAAATTTATTTTTCCGAAAAGGGCTTGCAGTTTTCGGCTTCTGCCAGCCGGCTGGATTCAGAAATTTATTTTGATTTCGACAATGATGTTTCCTATGCACGTTCGAACCCTCGCGGAAAAAATGATTTGCTGCTCAAAGCCATCGGCTTTAAAAATCAACCTTTGCGTGTTTTAGACCTGACGGCGGGGCTGCTGCGCGATGCGATTTTTATGGCCCAAGCAGGTTGCCAAGTCACCAGTCTTGAAAGAGATTTTTTGCTGTATCTTTGCTTGAGCTGGGGAATCATGAAATCAGAATCTCCCTGTGTCCAGAGTTTAAATTTGCTGCATAGAACAGCTCAAGAATTCCTGAAAAAGCAAAGTTTGCTTCATTATGATGTCATCTATTATGACCCTATGTATCCGGAAACGAAGTCCTCTGCTTTGCCTAAAAAGGAAATACAATTTTTGCGAGATCACATCGGAGAAGACAAAGACCGGGATGAAATGATTCAATTTATTTTAGCTTCAAATATCAGATCTCGAATTGTCTTCAAAAGACATCCGGGGGAAAAAAATAAAATAAAAAAAGAAAAACCTCTGGCCGTGACGAATCAACAGATTGTTTTGTTCGAAGGAAAATCCGTTGTTTTTGAAGTGTATATTTCTAAACCCAAGATCTAAGGTGACCTTATGGATATTTTATTACTGTATTCAATTGTTTTGATTTTTGTGGCAACGGTTTTCTGCTTGCAACAGCCCTTGTATTCCTTGTCTCACGAGAGCAAAGTAGATTTTGGTCAGGATTTTAAATCTAGATTTGTTATGACATTCATCAAAATATGTTTATATTTTTTTGCATCTGTCAGTAGCCCAAACTTAAATTCATTTTTTGAAGGCAAGGGATTTGCAATGCTCCCAAGGAGAGCCCAACTTGTCTGCCTTGGTTTTTGGAGTTTAAGTTTTTTGCTAGTCCCACTGGTATTTTTGACATTTTTGCAAATCAATGCAGTCCATTTAATAGTGGCCTTTGTTGGTGCTTGGATTTGTTTGAAGTTGATATTTATTTTCTTTAAGGTAACAAATTTTTCTGTAGGTTTTGGTATGATGGGTTTGGTATTACCTTTTATTTTTGCAGACCAAATTCACCGCGGTTTGTCTTTGAGCTTTGCAGTAGAGGAACCAAATTTGTTTTTTCTGTATGCGGGCCAGAGAGATCTCAATACAGTTTTGCTGTTTTTTATTGGTAGTTTTTGTGGCTCTTATTTACTTCACCGCATCGCTGCTCCTTGGTTTTTTTTCACATGGTTGATTCCCTTAGTTAGCTTGTTTTATGTGAGTCATTATTTAGTTTCTGTGACTGTTGCTTTTTCAGTGATTGTGGCGGATCGAGGGGCTCAGTCGATTCTTATGTATCAAAAAATCCAGTCCTTGCCGCTGGGGATCAGTGAATCAGAGAAGAAGCAGTGGCTATGGGTTTCCTTACTCAGCTTATTTTTTGTGGGGATGGCTTTATTTTTCGTCTCAGGATTGTTTTCCTCTGCGCCAAATCCACGCGAAAGAGTCTTTCTTTTTTCTGTCGGCTTGGTTGGAATGCAGCTTATCATTTTTCTTGCGACAATGGTCTGGGGTCACTTCATCGTCAATCACGTCCAATTGAAAAATCAGAGCTAAAGCCTCCAAGCAAAAAGTCTTGAACCTGCGTTTTTGCTGACATTTGCTTTTATCCCGAGTGGTGTTGATTTAAACTATCGATATGACAACAAAAAAATTACTTTCTATTCTGATCTCATTTCAATTTCTTTTTGTTCAGATGGTATGGGCAGTTCCCCAATCCCAAGCTTACAAAGATATTGCTCGCGCCTTTGCACAAGTGGGATTTAAAAACGGTCGTCCTCTAGACATTAAATCCTTGGAAAAGAAATTGAAAAGTCAGCCGCAAATGTATGAACGGTATAGATCGTTTTTAGACATTTTAAAAAAACAAAGTTCACTCTCGCTTGAAATGCTGTCCTTTGAAAAAGATGGAATGTTATACCCGCGCATTGGGATTCGCCTTGGTGTTGAAACAATCCACATGGATTTTTACGGCGAGCCCGAGCGTTTTTTAAAAGTTGGGGACGTCAGCTTTGTCGAGAGTGATTTTACCGATCCGGACATCTTCTTTCAAAAATTGATGGCCAATAATAAGGGTCTTCGAAAAAAATTGATTCAGCAAGCCTTGAGAACTCCTTTGCAGATGAGCCCTTCACTATGGGCCTATTTAACTCCCCATGATCAAGTGATGTTTATGATTAATCTGCGATTGGTGCACGATTCTGCAACGGCAGTTTTAGATCAATACAAAGTGAAAGAGCGGGTGACCACGGGGCTTGAGAAATTATTTTTTGAAACTGCTTTTGCAGACAATGAAATAGCTGAAGGTGGTGCATGTATTATTGGTGGTTGGGAATCTGTTTATGTGAGAAATCGGTGCAGTGCAAATACCGAGGATCTCAAAGATAGACCTGCAGGAATGAATTTATCATGTCCAGATAATGGATTTCCGTGTCGCCCAACCTTGTTTGGAATGGACGGTAGCCAACCTCATTGTATCAGTCGAACTGATCGCAACGTCCTTAATTTTGCGACACGAGAGTGCGGGAGGAAAGCTCCCATTGGCACGCCGGAAGAGCAAAAGAGATTATTTGAATCACTTTTGAAGGTTCGAGGAATTACACAAGCTTCAACTTTCACTCAAGCTCAGGTCAGGCAGCTTGTCGAGGGGTACAACAGTGACATTGATAAAGCTATACAAATTTGTTCATCGGGAACACATCTTGATCCAAACCAGAACAGCAGTCCAGATTCAGCTTGCGGAGTTTTAGAAACTCGTAAAGTGAATTTACAGACCGTTTTAACTGTTCTGAATGTTCAAGCCGAAGCACAACCCGCCCCTGTCCCTGGGCAAGCTGAACCAGGAGTCTTGGGTTTATGTCCGGGAGTTCCTGCTGGATCTCCAGTTGCGGGACCGGGCGCAGCACCTGGGACAATTGGTGGCATTGTCGGTCAAGTGCCGCCATGTAGACCATTGCCTGCTGCCGTGGGGCAGTCACCGACAGCTCCAGAAGCTGCAGCATCTGCTACAACAAATCCCCCAATAGCATCTTCGACACGATCTGGTTCATCATCTTCAAGTCGCGGATTTTTTGACCGGGCATGGAGATGGATGGGAAATAATTCTGGCCTGCTCATTGGGGGTCTTGTTCTAGCGGGGACTGCTGCTGCAATTTATTATATTGCTAAGCCAAAAAAAGTGAAAAGTAACCCACTGACTTACATTTCGCCAGTTGCTCCACCGAATACAGGATCTGCTGTGACACCGCCCATTTCCACAAACAACGCATGTTGTTTGATTAATAATGTTTGGGTCAAAGATTCCAACGGTTGCCAAGGAAGATTGAACGTCAGTCAGACCAGCACAAACTTAAGTCTTTGTGGTGGCGGTGGCGCAGTTCAAAAGCGTGCAACTCAACCAGGACTTCGCAAAACTCCGGGACGCCGATAATGGAAAAAACGGATCAGTTGAAAGCTCGAGTTTTTCAACTCGAGCAAGAGCTTACGTTTAAACAAAACGAAGTTCTGAGATATAAAACTCAACTGGGGTCTCTCAATTCAAAACTGGAAAAATTGATTTCGCAATTGTCTCAAGATCAAAAGGCCTTTGCAAACATTCAGCGTGCCTTAAGTCCCACAGAAATTCCCAAATTACAGGGTGTGGAAATCAGTTCTAAATTTATTCCCGGACAGCAATTTGGCGGAGATTATTTTGATATTTTCGAATTAGAAGATAAATTTCATTTTGGAGTTATTTTAAGTTCGTGTTCTGGAT
>JBKCTJ010000152.1:0-2468 GCA_046318875.1 Pseudobdellovibrionaceae bacterium
GTTCGATCATCTGCTCAGATTGTACACTCAACACATTCTTTCATCATGAGAGACGTGCGCGGATTAAATGTCACTTTAACTCCATTTTCTTATCAACATGATACGCAAACATTGAAAGTTGCAACACGTGTGAAATTGGAAATTTCTAATGTCGGACGCTCACTTGGAATGTTTAATATCCAAAAATCTTTGAATACTGAATTCAAAGCATTGTATGAGTCTCACTTTGTAAACTACACCAAAGTAGACACTCGTGATTTACAAAATATTGTAAAAGATACTGGAACAATTTTAATTGTTTCTCCAGAGCAGTTCATCACTGCAATGAAGCCTTTTGTCGATTGGAAAAAACGACGTGGTTTCAATGTGAAAATGGTTTCTTTGGAAAGCCTTGGGCCTAAGACATTCACTTCAATTAAGAATGCAGTTGTCGCTGATTACAACGAGCGCGCTTTATCTTATCTGATTTTAATTGGAGACGCTGAATTAACACCGTTCCACCCAGGTAAAACTGGAAATGCAAATCGAATGGAAGCCGATCCAATGTATGGTTTGATTGCTGGAAACGACAATTATCCTGAGTTATTCGTTTCACGAATGGCTGTTAAGACAGTTGCAGAGTTGAATGTCATGCTAACTAAAGCAATCAACTACGAAGCAAGTCCTGACACTGTTGGAACTTGGTACACAAGAACTCTAGGAATTGGTTCCAGCGAAGATGGTGGAACTGGTTTGATCGATTGGCAGCGAGTGGATTTGTTGCACGAAATGATGTTGAAGTGGCATTACACAGAAGCTGATAAAGCTTATGATCCAGGTGCAAACGCAACTCAGGTCTCTAAATCAGTCAATAAAGGTGTTGGATGGATCAACTACATCGGACATGGTTCTGAAACTTCATGGGGCACAACATATTTTAACAACAATAACATTGATCAGTTAACGAATACGGGAATGTTACCAGTCATTGTTAGTGTTGCTTGTGTTAATGGAAAATTTAATTACAGCAAAGACAGCTTTGCAGAACGTTGGACAAAAGCTGGAACAGTTGAAAAGCCGACGGGGGCAGTTTCAATCTATGCTTCTTCGACAAACCAATCTTGGGTTGAACCAACTGTTGGTCAAAAAGCTATCGTTGAATTGATGACTCAAGATAAATTGACAACAACGGGGGCTTTGTTCACCCACGGTTCCATTGCAGTTCTTGAAGCGAACATGAGCCAATCAGTTCAAACTTTTGAAACTTGGCATAATTTCGGGGATGCAACTTTGCAAATCCGAACAAAGGTTCCAACAGAAATCAAAATGCAAAGCTCACAATGGGTGAATTCGACAACAATGGCAGTTGATGCTTTGGAAGCGGGTCTTTCAGTTGTTGCAATGAAGGGTGATGACGTCATGGCTAAGGGTGTGACAGATGCAACTGGTAAAGTAGAACTTGTTTTTTCTGCTGAGCCTGAAATGAATCAAGTCACAGAAGTTGTGTTAACTGGATTTAATAAAATCCCTCTTCGCGTAACGATGAATTAATTTAAATTCTTTTTGTTTAAACCTAAACGGGGAGGCTTCAAAAGCCCCCCGTTTTGTTTTGACTGTCCCAATCACCTTGGACGTTCGTTGTTGAGACAATCTCAACCAATATAATGCAAAAATAACTCGACGAAGGACTTAAGTTTTCTATATTGGCTCCGAAGAGTATAATACCAACGACGTTAGTAACTGACTGAAAAATGCCAGGCTAACGATAGAGGCTTAAGACTCGATCGATGGATTAACAGGAGGAACGTGTGGTGTTAAACAACCGAAGACTACATTTATTGGAAATCGATGATCAAACAGGTCGGGGTCCACCGAAGTAGCTACGCGCTGAAGTTTCTTAAATGCTTCGGATTAAAAAGCACTTGTGATCAAGTGCTTTTTTGCTTTTTAGGGGATCCAAGTATTTTTAAATCGTAATATCCACCTCAAAAGGAAAATTTGCTTTTTTCAAATCATACTGCCGCATAGATTTCGACCAAGTATTATTTAGCGGATCCCAGCGAAATCCCTTTTCTGATGCTTGTGTACGATGTGACGTGGATACGTCACGATTACTTGCGCGAAGGCAAAGTTGTCTCCATGGGCCATGGCAATGGCCCAGAATGAGAAAAAGTTTCCTTTGGCTAACACCATTCTACATCAAACAAAACGTCTTTGATACACTATCACCAGCAACGGTGACCTGGAAATAAAGCAGCGCGAGATTGTTTCAAAGGTGAAAGGAGTTGATTTGGAAAAGCAGTCTCATCTCGGGCGTGAGAGTCGGCAAGATTCGGGGGCATCGGTTAATTTTATGGAAGAGACGTATACAAACGAATTCCTGAGTATAAACACGAAGCCCAGAAGTCTCAGGTGGAACGCACTGTTGCGCTGGATGTCCAGAGAGCCAGCTACCATAGGGTATTGAGGAAAGTGATAAGTCACGCAGC
>JBKCTJ010000153.1:0-976 GCA_046318875.1 Pseudobdellovibrionaceae bacterium
TGGCATGCTAGAACCGAATTTTTCTTGCCTGCAACAAAAGATAATCGTTCAGCTCTTTCGGAAAGTGATTTCAACAGTGCCGTTTCTCTATCAAAAGAAAAGCCAGTTGAAGTTGATTCTGAAATCAGTGAATTATCTTCTTCGGCGGCATCAGAAATAGCGCACCAATAACGATCTGCAATTTTGGAAAAATCAATGCGCACAGGCATTTGATTCTTTTCTTTGAGATGCACCAACAATGAGTTCAACACAGATCTTTTTTCGATCATTTCGAAACCTTGAAAACTTGCCACGGTGCTGGTGATGTAATGGCCATCGAAAGTTGATTGATATTTTCCAAAGAGTCTGCGGCATAAAATCTACGGACATGCGCAAACACGTTAAATAAGGCCTCATCATGAATATATTTATTCACGGCTTTATATGCCAGCAGGTTGTTTTGACCATCGATCTTCAGATTTCGAATTAAAGATTGGAGTTTTTCATCGCTGCTAACAAAACTGAGTAGCTTGTGCATATTTGGGGTGAGAAGCATTTGAATATCTCCCCCTGGATCTTGCGCCCAAAAACCAGTACTTGCTCCAATGACCGCGACTTTTCCATTGAAATAGGCTTCCCGTTCCTGTTTTGTATTTGTAAATACCAGCGGTACAGTGGGCTTGATATTCAACTCATCAAATGTTTTTTCCAAAATAATAGAAAAAATTGATCCCTCATCCTCTACAACTTTCGCCCATGACGGCGGGTTTTTTCGGAGTTCATCAAGGCAAGATTCATTTTCAGTTGCACTAATTTGAAATTGAGAGAGTTCGTTTGTGGTCATGTATCCTGGAACAATGTCCGTAAATACACTGGATTCAGCATCCAATCCTGAAAGATTCAGTTTTTGGAATGCACTTCGGTATGCTTGAGCAAACAAAACGCGACAATTTTTATTTTTAAACGCACCGACGTTAGGATTTAATAGATTTAGAGC
>JBKCTJ010000154.1:0-12085 GCA_046318875.1 Pseudobdellovibrionaceae bacterium
TCCCACAGACACTCGAGATCTGATTCTGGCTCCAGATCACATGTTGATTCAAATCCATGAATCCATTGGGCACCCATTAGAAATTGATCGCATTTTAGGTGATGAAAGAAATTACGCTGGCTGGAGCTTTGTTCAGCCCAAAGATTTTGGCACTTTGAAATATGGATCCCATTTAATGAATATTACTTTTGATCCGACAGTTGCTGGCGAATTTGCAAGTTATGCCTATGATGAATCCGGTGCAAAAGCGGAAAAATTATTTTTAATTGAAAATGGGATTTTAAAACGCGGCTTAGGCGGCTTGGAATCCCAATTCAGAAGCCAAATTCCTGGGGTATCTAATTTTAGATCTTCATCTTGGAATCGTGCCCCCATCGATCGCATGGCAAATATCAATATGGAAGCAGGAACAGAATCCCTGGAACAAATCATTGCAAGAACTGAAAAGGGAATTTTAATGAATTCAAATTGCTCCTGGTCCATTGACGATTACAGAAACAAATTTCAATTTGGAAACGAATTTGGCCAAGAAATCAAAGATGGCAAACTGGGTCAGATTTATAAAAATCCAAATTACCGCGGATCCACGGTGAAATTTTGGAATTCTTTAACGGGTGTTTCTAATGCAGATACTTTGATGAGTTACGGATCCCCATACTGTGGCAAGGGTGAACCAAATCAAGTTATCCGAGTCGGTCATCGCGCCCCCTATTGTTTGTTCAAAGACATTTCTGTTTTCGGAGGTGGAAAATGAGTTTTCAATTTGAAATCCGACAATGGTGGGATGGCCTGACGCAAAAGCTTTTCAATGAACTGAAATCCGGCGAAGTTTTGGGATTGTCTTTGCATGCCGAAGACACTGAGTTTGTGCGTTTTAATGCGTGTTTAGTCAGACAGAACACAAATGTGAAACAAATCGCAGTCGATTTTCAGCTTCAAACAAAAAACAGCAATTTGTCCTATGGCTGCGGGCTGACGGGTCATTTGGAATCTGACTTTGCAACGGCTTTGTCTTTTTTAAATGAAATGCGCTTTGACTTGGCAGCACTGCCAAGTGATCCACTGTTTGTTCCTTTGGTGAACAACGGAAAAAGTCATAAAGTTTACAAAGGCGAAACTGTCCCTTCGGAAAAGATCGTGACTTTTTTGGAGCAAAACCAAAAAGAAATGGATTTGGCAGGGATTTTTTGTCAGGGACCTGTGATTAAAGCAAATAGGAATAGTTTACATCAGGATCATTGGTTTGAAACAGAAAGTTTTTATTTTGACTATTCCCTTTTTGACAAGGACCGCGCAGTGAAAGGCAACTATTCCGGTCAGATTTGGCATGAAGAAAAATTTGAAACTCAAATCACTCAATCTAAAAACTTTTTATCCTTAATGAAAAAAGAAAAAAAATCTCTGGCACCTGGGCCTTACAAGGTTTATTTGGCGCCTGCGGCAACAGCAGAATTATTTTCGATCATGGGTTGGGATGGCATGAGCGAAGCGGCTTATCGCAAAGGGACAAATGGCCTGCAAAAAGCAGCTCGGGGAGAAGTTTCACTTTCATCAAAATTCACTTTATTGGAAAATTTTTCCCTGGGCCTGACTCAAAGTTTCAATTCTTTGGGTGAAGTTTCGGCAGATGTGATTCCGGTTTTTGAGAAAGGTGTGTTTCAGCAGTTTTTAACTTCGACCAAATCTTCCATCGAATATAAAACGACTTCAAATTTTGCGAGCATCGGTGAATACCCCCGATCTCCTGAAATTTTGCCTGGAACTCTGGATGAAAAAGATGTGTTCAAAGTCTTGGGCACAGGAATTTATCTTTCAAATCTGCATTATTTGAATTGGAGTGATCGTCAGACCGGGCGGATCACTGGAATGACCCGCTATGCCTGCTTTTGGGTGGAAAACGGAGAAATCATTTCGCCCATTCAGGATCTGCGCTTTGATGAGTCTTTGCTCAATATTTTTGGTGCCGGGTTATTGGATTTAACATCCACTGCTGAAACCTTTACCAGTACCAGCTCCTATGAAAGACGAGATATCGGTGGATGCCGTGCTCCTGGGATCTTGGTGTCCCCTTTTCAATTCACGCTTTGAGTTTATGACTCCCCTATGCTAGTTTGATGACGTTCAAACACAACAATACTTAAGGGAGTTTTATGAAAGCGATCGATCAAGTTTACAATTTGATGTCTCAAGCCCAAGAAAAAATTTGGAAAGTTGGGGAAAACCTAAATATCGATCAAATTCAAAATGATTTAGAAAAACTTCGCAAACAGCTTCAACAACAAGGTCAGAAGAAAATTGATAATGCTCGCAGTAACACTGTTTCAACCTTGAACAAGCTTCAAAAAGAATACAATTCAGTTTTTAAGAAAGTCGAAAGAGCTCAAGCCCAGGCTAAAAAAGATGTTGCTTTGGTGAAAAAAAATGTTGTGAAACATTTGGCTGATTTGGAAAAGCAAATGGGATCTGTTCGCAAAAATTTGGAAGCTAAAAAAGGTCAATTTGAAAAACTGTTTATGGGAAAAGCAAAATCAGTAAAGAAAACCACTAAGACAGTGGCAAAAAAAACCGCTCGAAAAAAAGCTGTGCGAGAAACAATTAAAAAGTAATTTCAATAATTGTTATAAAATCATTATTATTCAATCACCGGAGTCAGAAATGTTAGGATCAACAGATTTGAAACGCGAAACTGTGGAGAGTACAAAATTGAAATCAGCTATGAATGGAAGTCCATCATCTGTCGAAGGATCAAAAGAATTTGCATCCCGTCACATCGGCCCCCGCGACGCTGATGTCGCTGCCATGTTAAAAGATTTGGGCTTCAAATCCTTAGAAGATATGGCAGCTCGGGTTATTCCTGCGAACATTCGAAGTCATCGAACTTCGGGAATCGGCGCGGGTTTAACAGAAAACGAACTTTTGACTCATTTGAAATCCATGGTTTCGAAAAACAAAATCATGAAATCCATGATCGGCATGGGTTATTCGACAACGATTACTCCGACTGTGATTCAAAGAAATATTTTAGAAAATCCTGTTTGGTATACGGCTTATACTCCTTACCAAGCTGAAATTGCCCAAGGCCGTTTGGAAGCGATTCTTAATTTTCAAACCATGGTTAAAGATTTAACGGGACTAGAAGTTTCCAATGCATCTTTGCTTGATGAAGGTACTGCTGCTGCGGAAGCCTTGGCGATGGCCTATGCGGTGAACAAACGCAAAGATGCATCGAAAGTTTTTGTTGCTGATGATTTACATCCCCACGCGATTGAAGTTTTAAAAACCCGGGCATCGGCTTTGGATATTGAACTCGTGATACAAAAGACAAATCAACTGACTTCCTTTGCGGAATATTTTTGTGTGTTTTTACAGTACCCAAATACTTATGGATCCATTGAAGATTATAAAAACTTAGCTGAGAAAGCTCATCAAAGTCATGCAATGGTGATCGTCGGAACTGATTTGATGGCTTTGACTTTACTGACTCCGCCGGGGGAATGGGGAGCTGATATTGCTTATGGCAACAGTCAGCGATTTGGAGTCCCATTGGGATTTGGTGGACCTCACGCAGCCTTTATTGCAACAAAAGAAGTTTATAAGCGAAGCATTCCAGGCCGAATTGTTGGAGTCTCTGTGGATGCACAGGGTAAAAAAGCTTACCGCTTGGCTTTGCAAACTCGCGAACAACATATTCGTCGCGAAAAAGCGACTTCAAATATTTGCACTGCTCAAGTGCTGTTAGCAAATATGGCTTCGATGTACGCTGTCTATCACGGTCCCCAAGGTTTAAAGAAAATTGCTCAGCGTATTCATTCATTAACACATTTTGCTGCGACGATGATTCAGTCTTTGGGAATCACTGTATTAAATAAAAATTATTTTGATACTTTGACTTTGAAAGTGACTTCAAGTGCTGATCTGTTGAAAAAAGCTGAAATTCAAGGGTATAATTTCAGAAAAATTTCAGCTGATACTGTTGGAATTGCTTTTGATGAAACCAGCAGCGAACAGACAATCCAAGACGTTTTCACAATTTTAAAACATCACCTAGGAAATGTTCAAGACACTGCAAAGAATCCCGTTGAACAATATCAGGCTTGGTTGAAAAATGCGGAAGTTGGTTTTGCCGCTACTTTTCAACGTCAGTCAGATTATTTGACTCATCCTGTGTTTAATTCCCATCATTCAGAAACTCAGCTGTTGCGATACATTCATTCTTTGCAGAACAAAGACATCACACTGACACATTCCATGATTCCATTGGGATCTTGCACGATGAAGTTAAATGCGACGACAGAACTGGTTCCCGTGTCATGGCCTGAAATCAATCAAATTCATCCTTTTGCGCCACTGTCGCAGACTCAAGGATATTTGGAAATGATTCATGATTTAGAACGGAAGCTGTGTCAGATCACTGGCTTTGCTGCTGTTTCATTGCAACCCAATGCTGGATCACAAGGTGAATACGCAGGGCTTCTGGTCATTAAAAAATATTTGCAGTCCATAGGACAAGGGCACCGAAAAATTTGTTTAATTCCAAGCTCTGCCCATGGAACTAATCCAGCTTCTGCAGTGATGGTGGGATTTGAAATTCAAGTTGTTGCTTGTGACGATCAAGGCAATGTGGACATTTCGGACTTGAAGGCAAAAGCACTTTTACACAAAGATAACTTAGCGGCTTTGATGGTCACTTACCCATCAACCCATGGAGTTTTTGAAGAAGGCATTACCGAAATTTGTGAAATCATCCATGCCCACGGTGGTCAAGTTTATATGGATGGTGCCAACATGAATGCTTTAGTTGAAGTGTGCCAGCCTGGCCAGTTTGGTCCGGATGTTTCCCATATGAATTTGCATAAAACATTCAGTATCCCCCACGGTGGTGGTGGACCAGGCATTGGACCCATCGGCGTTCGGGCGCATTTAAAAGCATTTTTACCTACCCATGCCATGGTTCCTGAATGTGGGCCAAGCACTGGAGTGGGAACAACAACTTCGGCGCCATGGGGATCGGCCAGCATTCTTCCGATTTCTTGGGCTTACATCACCATGATGGGCGAAGAAGGTTTGAAAAATGCTACTTTGATCAGTATTTTAAGTGCAAATTACATCGCTAAAAATTTAGAAACTCATTATCCGATTTTGTACAAAGGCAAACAAGGTCTTGTGGCCCACGAATGCATTTTGGATTTGCGCGGAATTAAGAAAACATCAGGCATTGATGTGACTGATGTTGCAAAACGTTTGATGGATTATGGTTTCCACGCACCAACAATGTCTTGGCCAGTGGCAGGAACCTTGATGGTTGAGCCAACAGAAAGTGAATCCAAAGAAGAATTGGATCGTTTTATTGAGGCCATGATTCAAATCCGCAATGAAATTAAAATGGTAGAAAATGGATCAATGACTTTGCTGGATAATCCTTTGGTTCATGCTCCACATACTGCCGAAGTTTTATTGTCAGAAAAATGGGATCGTTCTTATTCTCGAGAAACAGCAGCTTATCCATTGGCTTGGATTCGAAAAAATAAATTTTGGCCAACTGTTTCCCGCATTGATAATGCTTACGGAGATAAAAATTTTATTTGTTCATGTCCTCCTATTGATGAGTACCAAAGCTAAATGACAAAGCAGCAGACTGAACAAAAGAAAGGTCTGCTGATTCGTTTAGATAAGATTGGGGATTTGGTTTCCACTGTCCCCTGCGATGAAATGATGCCCCCGAATATTCAGTGCACTTGGATGATTGCTCGGGGAATGAATGATTTGATGGAATCAATGGTGCCCAAGCGAAATTGGGTGGAATTTCATAAAAAATTTTTTCTTTCTCAGCTGATTTTATTTGTTATTTTTCTTCGAAAAAATAAATTTGATTTTGCCATCAGTTTTCAAGGGCCATGGTGGATCAGTTTTGGTATGTGGCTAGCTGGAGTCCCACAGCGTTTTGGCCTATTGAGCCAGTGGCATCATTTTTTGTTTTTAAATCATGGAATCCGACAAAAAAGATCCAAGGCAACCAAGCATGAAGCTGAATACAATGGTGATTTGGTGCGCGAAGCTTTGGAGAAAATGAAAATCTCTAGCAAAACTGAGTTTGATTTTTCTGTAAAATCAGAAGCCTATGGTAGCAAAGTTCCAAGCTTAACGATTCAAGCTCCGAAGATTTGGGAAAAACCGGAGCATATGAAATCATATTTTGTCATTCATCCTGGAATGGCAGGCAGCGCGCGGAATTGGTCCCAAGAAAAATACATTTCTGTGATCACAGAAATATTTGAGACCACCGAGCTTGATTGCGTATTGACGGGAACACCTGCGGATGAAGTTTATTTAAATCAGATTAAAATGTATTTTTCGAATCATCCCAGATTTCATCTGTTTCAGAGTAAATTAAACATGAAAGAACTGCTGGATTGTTTGGATCAGAGTAAGTTTGTGATTGCGCCAAGCACTGGAGTTTTACACTTGGCGGCCTCTTTGGGGAAAAAATGTATCGGCATTTATTCACCGATTTTAGTTCAGCATCCGACACGTTGGAAAGCTCGCGGAAAACAAGTTTCTATTTTAGTCCCTCAAGTCAGTTGTCCTGCGGACCGAGTTTGCCATGGAAAAACATGTCCGCAGTTTGATTGTATGGACACTATTGTTCCCAAACAAGTGATGGATATTTTATGAATCAAGATTTATTGCAAACTCGAATTGATTCTTTAGCTGCTGAAATTCCCTCAGAAATTGAAGCTCTGATTTTAGAACTGGGATCAAAATCCAAATTTTCATCTCTGACTTCAAACAAAATTGCAAAATCTGTTTTGCAAGCTTCGGATTTTTATATTCGCAATCCTGCGGCTTCGACACCTTGGGATGAAGAATGGATGCAGATTGCTCAGATTTATTATTTTTTACCTTTGAATTATGTACGATGCTTGATGGTGTGTGATGAAGCACATCGTCTTGGTTTTTTAGAGGGCTTGAAATTTTCTTATGATTTTGGTGCAGGTTTTGCTGCTGGTAGCTTGGCTTTGCAAACTGTTTTGAAATCTGCAGAACCACGGCCATCAATTGATGATGATTTTACAAAGAATGATGGGTTTGATTTTAAACTTTTTGATACTTCACCGATTCCCAGTAGGCTTTTGAAGCAAGCACTGGTCAGCAATGGAAATTCGGCAAATACCTATTTACCTGGCTTCAGCGAAGTTAAACCTCAGCAACTTGCTCAGAGTTTGAATTTAGAAAAATTATTGATTTTGAGTTCCTACAGCATGACAGAGCTTGCAGCTGTTCCTTCGTGGATGATGCAAGCTGAAGCCTTGATGATTGTTGAGCCTTCAACACAGCAAGACGGACGCAAATTGATGCAGACTCGGCAAAATTTAATTGATGCGGGTTTTACGATTTGGGGGCCATGTCCACACCAACAAGCTTGTCCTCTTTTGACCTTATCAAAGACCGATTGGTGCCATGACCGAATTCATTTAAAACATCCAAAATGGTTGCAAGAAATTGAAACTCATTTGCCGATGAAAAATCGCACCATCACTTGGAGCTATTTGCTTGCGCGAAAATCTGCTCCACCGGAAATTCTAAAGACAACAATCAGAACTGTAGGCGATCAATTGGTCCAAAAGGGAAAAACTAGGCAATTGATTTGCCGAGGAGCCCAGCGGGAGTATTTATCTTGGATGCATCGAAATGGGGATGTCCCAAATATTCCTCGGGGATTATTGCTTAAAACACCGACGACTGCTGATAAAGTTTCTGATGAACTGCGAATAACTGTCGCACCGGAATCTTTCAAATTCTAAGGCCGCAGTCCGCAAGTCCTTTCTGGCTTTGAACACTTGATCGTCAAAGTGATTCACAGTACTTTCTAGCGTGAAACGACAACACCTTTTCTTCCTGAAAGAGGGTCAATCATGGAATTAAAAAAAACTTCACTTTATGAAACCCATGTGGCCCTTGGCGCACGCATGGTGGAATTTGCTGGCTATTCAATGCCCGTTCAATATACGGGATTGAAAGAAGAACATTTAGCCGTCAGACAAAATGTAGGACTTTTTGATGTGTCCCATATGGGTGAGATTTTTTTTGACGGACCCAAAGCTCTAGAAACTTTGCAATGGTTAACAACAAATGATGTTTCTAAACTGGAAGAAGGATTTGCTCAGTACAGTTTACTTCCCAATGATCGCGGTGGATTAGTTGACGATATCATTGTGTATTGTTTGAAAAAAAATTCATCCTATTTGGTCTGTGTCAATGCATCCAACAAAGACAAAGATTTTGAGTGGATGAAAAAAAATAATCGTGGAGCACAAATCACCGATGCCAGTGCGGATTGGTCGCAAATTGCGATTCAGGGGCCCATGGCAATGGATTTGATTGCAGATATTTTTGCTCAAAATGGAATTCGCCGCGAACAAATTCTTGAATCTAAACCATTTCAGTTTATGAAGCTAGAATTCATGGGTCATCCTGCCATTGTTGCTTTTACGGGATACACCGGAGAAAAAGGATGTGAAGTTTTCATCGGAAATTATGAAGCTCCATATCTGTGGAAATTTTTGCTAAAAGAAGGCGAAAAATACGGAGTGAAACCTTGCGGATTGGGTGCTCGGGATACTTTGCGAACTGAAAAAAAATATTCTTTATATGGCAATGAAATTGATGACACGACCAATCCCTATGCTGCAGGTTTAGGTTGGGTCATCAAACCCTCTGCCAAGGATTTTATGGGCCGATCTGTGATTTTGGCTCAAAAAGAAAAAGGCCTCACTGAAAAATTGATCGGTTTTAAATTGATGGATAAGGGAATCCCCCGCCACGGTTATGAGCTGTTTGATCAAAATCAGGTGAAATGCGGCATTGTCACCAGCGGGACCTTATCGCCGACCTTGAATGAGAGCATCGGCATTGCGTATTTGCGAAATGACCTCTGCCCGGAAGGCAGCAGGTTTTTTGTTGATATTCGAGGCAAAAAGATCCCAGCAAAAGTCGTTTCGACGCCTTTTGTTTAAGAATATGATGTTGATTTATTGAATTGAGATTTTGCACTTGAAATCTGAGTGGAATTTCGCGATTTTAGACTGCTATAACAGATTCAGCGCAATCGAAGTTTGAGACGAAGAAAGAGGACGCAAATGGCTACTTACCATATTCCTGAAGACAATTATTACACGAAAGACCACGAATGGGCTCAAGTTGATGAAAACATCGTGACTGTGGGAATTACTGAATTTGCTCAGAATCAATTGGGTGAAATCGTTTATGTAGAATTGCCAGAAGAAGGCCAAAAGGTGACTCAAAATCAACCTTTCGGAGTCATTGAAAGCGTAAAAGCTGTCAGCGATTTGTATTCACCAGTTTCAGGAACTGTAATCGAAATCAATTCTCCATTGGGAGAAGATCCTGCGGTATTGAATGATGATCCAATGAATGATGGTTGGTTGATCAGAATCGAAATGGACACTGAAAAAGAACTTGCCAATCTGATGAGATCTACCGATTATAAAAAACTTATTGCCGATAAATAAATCCTATTTTTGATTTATAATCCAAACTGTCGCCCAGTTGGTGAAATGGCAGACACACCAGGCTTAGAACCTGGCGCCGCGAGGCATGGGGGTTCAAGTCCCTCACTGGGCACCATTTCTTTAATAAAATCAATAACTTACAAGGCGTAGCCTCGATAATCATCGGGGTCTTGGGTTTATAATTCATACTAAAGTTTACCATCACGATCTATGGTATAAAATGTATTCGGATGACCTTCGTTATCAAGATACTCTATAAATCTAAAATTCTCTAAACCGAATTTTTCAACATTGTTTCAGCTTTGGACTTCTTTTGTCTTTGAACTGGATTCAGCAAGTAGATTTATTCTTACATCAATTGAACAACAAGCCAGTGAAGTGCGGTGAAATGTGACATTTTTCCCAGAAAATGTCCCGTTTGTTCATTGTGCTTAAATATTCATAATATTACAAATGCGACATTTCTATTGAAAAATGTCTCGTTTGTACTTCACAATAAAACTATGACTCCAAGACAAGAATCTAAACTTAAAAAAATGGGACTGTTTACATTGATTGAAGCCGAGGCCATTGGTCTAAACAGGCAGGAATTAGCAGCTCTTGTAAAAGAAGACAAATTGCTTCGAATGGGGCGAGGTATTTACTCGCATCCAAAAGCTCTAGTTGATAGAGAAATTGATTTCCAAGTCGCTTGTACCAAATTAGGTCCCGATGTTGTAGTAGGAGGTCTTTCAGCCCTTTTTTACTACAACCTGGCAGAGCAAGTTCCACAACAAGTGTGGGTTCTGGTTCCGGCAAATAAGAAAACCCGAAGTCAGGGATATCGGCTTATCCGAACTAAAACGCCACTAGATAAAGGAATCATCGTGGGTAAAGGGTATAAAATTGTAACCATTGAACGTGCAATCGTTGAGAGTTTTAAATTCGCAACAAAAATTGGAGAGAGAACTGCCATTAAAGCGGCAAGAACCGCCATTCAACAAAAACTAACAACACTTAAGAAAATTGGAACAACAGCCAAAGAAATTGGACTTGATTCATTCATCACCAAGTATTTTGAAACCATCATCGGATCTATATCATGACAACAAAGGCAAAGGGCGAATCGATCAGAGTAAAATTGAAGAATCTGTCGTCGAAGCTAAACTTAAAGTATTCTGACCTTGAATACTGTATTTCTAATTGAAAGACTGGTCGCTCGACTAATATCAGATAAATCACTAGTGAAAAGTCTCGTATTTAAAGGTGGGTTCGTGGGTCTAAAGATTTATGCGTCACCTAGATACACCGTTGATCTAGATGCCCTATTGGTAAAATCCAATATCGAATCCGCTTTAAAACTTGTAAAAGAAAAAGCAGAATCGAATTTGAATGACGGAGTATGGTTTCGATTCGAAAGTCAGGTAGATCTGGCGACTCAAGGCGAATACGGTGGAATCCGCCATGTTTACCGTGCAGGCATCGGTGAAGTGTTAAAAGATCTTAAAAAAGCACAAGTAGTCAATTTTGATTTGGGAATTGGCGACCCTGTAACACCTGCTCCTAAAAACGTGGTCACACCGACAATGCTTGAAACTAACGAAGAAATCAGTTGGTCAGTTTACCCGATTGAAACTATTTGTGCGGAAAAACTTCATGCACTGATTTCCCGCGGTGATTTAAACTCAAGGTCAAAAGATATTCATGACCTCGCAATTTTTTTACCCAATGCCGATAGCAAAACTCTAAAGGAAGCTATCAAAAAAAGTTTTGCTTTTCGTGAAACTGATGTGCCACCAAGCTTTTTAAATGTTTTGAAAAAACTTGATACCACAAGCCTTGAAAGAGGATGGGCCAATGCCGTCGCGTCCGTTAAAGATGCATCGAGCTTCATGATTGCGTTTCAAAATTTGCTGGATCAAGTTTCGAAGTTGGAAAAATAGCCACTTACACACGGACTGTAGATGCATATTCTATTCCATTATAAGAGAATCTGTCTAAGGACAGCATAATTTTCGCAAACACTTGGCAACTTTATTTGTTACCAAGGTTTCACAAAAGACAATAAACAAAAAAGATTCAAACCTTTTACCGTTGCCTATTTTTAAAGACAGTTTTTTCAAAGAAGATGATGTAGCCATATTTTTAGAATTTATATTTGAATTGAACAAACTTCAAAGCAAACAAATTTCTTCGCTAATTTTAAAAACCATCCGAAAAAATAGAAAACTTGGCCTAGGGAAACTTGATTTAGATCAAATTTAGAAATGAGATTCTAAATCTCACGGGCGGCGATTTTCTTATTTTCGGCCAGTCTTTTTTGTGATCTCCTAATGGTCTCAGAGTAGTCGCATTTTACGCCGAAGCTGCGATCCTCAGTTTTCCAGGGTATTTGCTTTTCAGTTGGTGACGCAAAAATAAACCATAAGCGGTTAAAATGAGGGCGATCAGCTCGGCAAAAAACAAAACTTGCAGCTTCTTGGGCCAGATTGCAGCTCCGCCGTTGGTTTGTCTGATGGAGTCCATTTTAAAATTGTGCAATTTCTCATTTGAGAGCAGCGCCTTGAGATCTAAAT
>JBKCTJ010000155.1:0-17431 GCA_046318875.1 Pseudobdellovibrionaceae bacterium
ATTTCATAGACCTTTCATCGATTTGGGCTGCCAACTTTTTGATCGCTTGCGATGCTTGACTCAATTCGGACTGCTTCAAAATAAGACGCTGTTCACGGGTCGCTCGACGAACATCTTCATCATAGGGAACACTTCCCAACAAATGCAGTTGAACATCTAAAAATTGCTCGCAGACATCAATGAATCGTTGGAATAAATTCACGCCTTCCTGGCTGTTTTTGACCTGATTGCAAATGATATGAAATTCTTTGCGCTTGAATTGATGACGAATCACTTTGATCAAAGCATAGCTGTCAGCAAAACTAGACGGGTCCGGTGTTAAAACCACACAGCAAGTCTGTGCACTTCCATTCAAAAACAGCACATTGTCTGCAAGACCAGGGGCCGTATCAATGAGCAAGTAATCAAAACAACCTTGGATTTCTGAAATCTGATCAAACAAGTTTCTGCGATCAAAATTGGACAGATGATTCATTTCGTAAATTCCGCTGCCACCGGGAATCACATGGACCCCTGCTTGGGGAGATTTAATGATTTCTTTCAAGGTCTTTTCGCCGTTCAAAACATCCAGCAATCCGCTTTCGCTGCGTAGTCCAAAAAAAATATCTACGTTAGCCATGCCAAAATCACCATCTAGAATCAAAACTTTTTTGCCAAGTTGGGCAAATCGCAAAGCCAAATTACAAATCAAAGATGTTTTGCCTACGCCCCCTTTACCAGAAGTCACACTGATTATATTCGTTCGACGTCGATTAAATTGAGTTGGTATCATGTTGCGTTTTCCTATTTTCCATCGTTTGAGTTACTTTCAGTACCAAATCTAACACTCGTTCTTGTGTAGCAAATTCAAAATCATCGGGAATTTTTTTCCCGAGTCCGAATGACAGATAAGGACATTTAAATCGATTTTGAAAATTATAAATCGAACCGTGATGAAATGTTTCATCTAGAAAATTAAATGAAACATCATCGTATCCAATTTTCTGATATCGAGCACCGGCTTCGGTAATGAACTGATCCTGGTCTGTCGCAGAAAGAACTAAATGCAAATCGCGAGAAACACCAGCCGGTGGCAACAATCTTTCTAACAAGTTTTGTTCTTCAGTTGTTCGCATAGTCAGACCTGGATAGTCGACAAACAGGTAATCAAATGATTGCGCTGCTTTTAAAATATTCACCCAATCATTTGTTGCGCGAATAATTGCAAACGGAACATTGAGGATTTGAGAAAAAATGCGCATTTGATCTGTGGCGCCAACTTTAAATGTATCTGTTGTCGCGATCATCACTGTCTTGTTTTCTTTAGCAATCAAGTGACTCGCAAGTTTAATTAATAAGGACGTCTTTCCAGAGCCAGGAGGTCCCATGAAAGTATGAATTCTCGAATTTAAAGGTTGCGATTTAACTTGAATGCTCTCTAAAATTTCCCGAGCTGTGAAACCTTCAGTTACACTTTTATTTTTAAGTCGAGACGGGGGCAGAGAATCAGAAACTTTCAATAAAATCTCCGATGCGATTTCAGCAGCGACACCAAATTCAGTCAATTTTTGATAGAGCCCACTGACCTCATAAGTCAGTCCATAGTCTGCACCTGGATAAGTAGAATTTTTGATATTTTGCGGAACATTTTGAAATTGCGTAATAATTTGTTTTAAAGTTTTTATTTCACCTTGCAGGGATTTAATCACATCTAAATCAAAACGATCCTGAGTTTGCCGAGCTTCTTGATTTTGACCTTCACGGCTAGCACGTGCAGCTTCTAAATTCATGGTATTGAGGGTCTTCATGGATTTAAACTGATCTTCAGGAAAGTTTTCTTCACTTCCGTCATCTTCAATATCGACGTAGCGTCGCTGCACGGAATTGTTTGCAGATTTCGCTCGAGTTTTTCTATTATCAAATTTTTCAATCATTTGTTTTTGAATTTTAGCAGGGCTTCGGGCAAAAAGATCTATGCGTTCTTTGGTCATTGAAGCTTCCATGACCTGGCGTTTGCGCATGGATTCCTCTGAAGCAGCGGCAGTGATTTCGACACTTCCCTCGCCCACAAGTCCGTAGGTTTTTTTGTTATCCCGCACATTTAAAATAATGGCATCAGGACCAAGTTGTGCTTTCACCATTTCAATAGCTTCTTTAACTGAACGTGCTTCAAATTTTTTAACCAACATTTTTTATCTCCACGTTTGCAACGGATCGAATATTTGCGCTCAAGCTGAGATCATTGTGTGATAAAACAACCAGCTGAGGAATAAATCTCGAAGTTAATCGGAACAAATGACGACGAGAAGTCGGACTGGTGAGCAGAATCGGCTGACCGGCAATTTCAGGATGATTTTCAACTTGTTTTGCAATTTGATTAATCAAGGAATGAGCCATATTTGGATCCATAACTAATTGCACGCCTTGTTCCGTCTGTAAAAGTGAATTAGCAATGGTTTCTTCAACGTAGGGACTTAATGTCATCACTGGAATTGTTCCATCATCGGATACATATTTCGCAGAGATGGCCCGCGACATTGATTTTCTGACAGCTTCCGTCAGTAACTCAATATCTTTTGTTTTCCCCCCCTCATCTGCCAAAGTTTCAAAAATTGTTAACAGATCCCGAATAGAGATTTGTTCACGCAGCAAGGACTGAAGAACTCGCACAACCGAGCCGAATGGCAAAATATCTGGAATAAGTTCTTCCACCACTTTCGGGTGAGTCTTTTTGAAATTATCGATGAGGGAATGGGCTTCTTGTCGCCCAAGCATTTCAAAAGCATGGGTTCGAATAATTTCTGTTAAGTGTGTCGCGATCACTGTTGGCAAATCAACAACCGTGTAGCCAGCTATTTCCGCTTCTTCTTTTCGTTGCGGCCCAATCCACAATGCGTCCAACCCAAAGGCAGGTTCTTTGGTTGGAATTCCATCAATTGCCGAAGCAACGTGTCCTGGATCCATCGCCAACATATATTCAGGACGAAGGGTTCCGCCGCCGACTTTATTTCCTTTAATCATGACTCGATATTCACCAGCAGCCAGCTGTAAATTGTCACGGATGTGAACACTCGGAACGACAATTCCCAGATCCAAAGCGAATTGTTTTCTGATACTGCCAATTCGTTCGAGCAGATCACCACTCTTATCACTTTCAACGATGTTGATTAGGCCATATCCGACTTCCAGCTCAACCATGTCTAGGGGAAGAAGTGTTTCTATATTTTCCTTTTTTGGCTGGTTCAGAACGTCTTTTGCTTTTGCGCTTTCAATATCTTTGCTTTCTTGAAGATATTTTTTAAGAATCCAAGCTATACCACCCATAAAAGCACCCATAATTAAAAAGGGCAAAGTAGGTAAACCAGGTACCAAGGCTAACAACACAAGAACCGCACCCGAGGTCCCGACAGCTTTTGGATTAAATAAAAGTTGAGATGCTATTTCAGCACCCATATTTTGTTCGGATCTTGATGACCGTGTCACTATCGTACCAGCAGCAGTTGAAATAATTAATGCAGGAATTTGGGAAAGCAGACCGTCCCCGATTGTTAACATCGTATAATATTTTGCAGCCGTGCTGACATCTAGTCCCTTTTGTAAAACACCAATCAACAGTCCGCCCAAAACATTGATCACAGTGATAATGATACCCGCAATGGCATCTCCACGAACAAATTTGCTAGCACCGTCCATAGCCCCATAAAAATCAGCTTCTTGTTCGATTTCTTTTCTGCGTCTTCGAGCATCGTTTTCATTGATTAATCCTGCGTTTAGATCAGCATCAATAGCCATTTGTTTACCTGGCATAGCATCTAAAGTGAATCTGGCCGCGACTTCCGCAACTCTGCCAGAACCTTTTGTGATAACGATGAAATTGATGATAATTAAAATTACGAAAATAATAAAACCAATGACGTAATTACTTCCAACAACGAAATTTCCGAAAGCATAGATGACATCCCCTGCGGCCTGGGGGCCTTCGTGACCATGGGTCAAAATTAAACGTGTTGTTGCCACGTTCAGCGAAAGTCTAAATAAAGTCGTAATTAATAACAGCGAAGGAAAAGCTGTAAATTCTAATATTTTCTGAACATAAATAGCGACTAACAAGATCAACAAACTTAAAGCTAAGGAAAATGTAAGAGCGATATCCAACAAAAGTGGAGGAAGTGGCACAATCATGACCGCTAAAATTCCAAGTAAACCGATGGCTATAAAAAGATCTGTATTTTTGGTGTACTTTTCGAATTTCTTAAAAAACTGAAACACATCTTCCATGAACTCTTGTTTCCTCTTTAAATTTTATTTTTCATTTTTTTCTTTAAACGATAAACGTAGGACAAGACTTCGGCCACGGCGACAAAAAGTTCCCGCGGAATGACTTGCCCAATTTTCAACGTTTTAAAAATGGTTCTAGCTAAGGGTTTATTTTCAATAATCGGAATATTATTTGCTCGTGCAATGTCTTTGATTTTTTCAGCGATCATATCAGCACCTTTTGCTACGAGCTGCGGTGCTGGTAAATTATCGCTATATTTTAGAACTATAGCTAGATGTGTTGGATTTGTAATGACTACGTCGGCTTTTGGAACAGCATCCATCATACGTCGATTTGCGATTTCACGCTGGACACGTTTGATCCGTGCTTTGATTTGCGGATCCCCTTCACGTTGTTTCATTTCTTCTTTTATTTCTTGTTTGCTCATGCGCATTTTCTGTTCGTTATCCCAACGCAGAAAAAAATAATCCGCAGTGGCGATAACCAAAAGACAAAGGCCTACGATAAAAAGAAGTTTAAACATAATTGTTCCGATATAAACCAGTGTTTCAGAGATTCCGAATTCCATGAGCTGGGGAATTCGATGTGCTTCGCCGGCTAGAACTCCGTAAATGACAAACCCAATAATTAGAATTTTTAAGATTGATTTGATCGCTTCAGAAAGACTCCGAAGACTGAAGATTCGACTAAAGCCTGTCATCGGATTAATCTTGTTCAAATCAGGTGTGATGGCATCTTCCACATTCAGAAAACCAACCTGTGCCAGGGAAGAAAAAATACTGATGATAAAACCCATGCCCAAGACAGGCATAATCAATAAGGCAGCACGAGATGACGCAAACACCAGTGCTTCTTTGATGTCTCCTTCACGCAATAACAGAACCATTTGATCACCAAAGGAGTAAACAAAAACTTCATAAGTATGATGAAAGAAAAACTTTGACATCATAAAAATGGCACCAGCACCAGCTAACAGCATCAATGCTGAAGCCAGTTCTTTCGTTTGAGCAACTTGACCTTTTTTGCGAGATTCCTCTCGCTTGGCGTCTGTTGCTTCTTCAGTGCGATCTTCCTGATCTTCAGCCATTTTCTAAAAAATCCTTCCTAGATTTTTTTGAGGAAATCAAACAACAATTCAAAATTCCAAGCCATGATACCTTCCATTTGTCCGAACAAAAGCGGAAGTGTCACAACCATTAAACCCAAACTTATAATTAATGTGACAGAAAAACTGGTGACCAAAACGTTGACTTGTGGAACAGCACGACCAATGATGGCCATTCCCAAATTACTCAACAAACCAGCCGCCATGATCGGCGCGCTCATTTTAATTCCCATGATAAACACATGCTCGCCAATCAAGGCAAGATCTTGAAAGTGATTAAAAGTGAAATTTGTTCCGATCACTGGAAAAAGTTGAAAACTCTGAGTTAAAGCTTCAATTAAATAATGATGCCCATTCAGAGTAAGAAATAACAATGTCGCCAAAGTGGAATGAAACATTTCCATGACACTACCCTGCATGTTCATGGCTGGATTAAATATTTGTGCGGACCCTAAACCTGTACTGACAGAAATAATTTCACCTGCCATAGAGACTGCATAAAAGAACATGCGGGTTAAAAAACCTAGACACAGACCGATCATGATTTCTTTAGCTGTCAGCATCATAAATGGGGCATTTATGATTTCTGCAGAAGCGTGTTTACCGATGAGAAGTGGAAAAAATACAAAGCTCATGACAACTGCAAGCAGAACTTTGAGCTGGGGGGAGATTTGAGGCGCACTAAAAATGGCACTGGATACAAAAAACGCAAGCATTCGCATGAAAATCAGCGACATGAAAATAATTTGCGCTTGAGTCCAATCAAGTACGTTCAATTTGTATCCCTCACCATGACGGCAATATTTTCAAATAACTCCACAGTATAACTAGTCATTAGATCGAGCATCCATGGTCCTAGCAGAACAAAAATAATTCCAACAACAATCATTTTAGGAATAAATGTCAGAGTGGCTTCGTTGATTTGTGTCAGCGCTTGAAAAATACTGACAAGCAAGCCAATCACAAGGGTGCCCAGCAACAAAGGCGCAGACACCATGGCTGTCACGCGAATGGCATCTTGACCTAATTTCATGACAATTTCTTCAGTCAATGGACACTCCTATCCGAAACTCTTAACCATGGAACCTACGATCAGGCCCCAACCATCAACGAGGACGAACAACATTATTTTAAAAGGCAAAGAAATCACAATGGGTGGAAGCATCATCATCCCCATTGCCATCAACACACTGGATGCCACAATGTCGATGACTAAAAATGGCAGAAAGATGATAAAGCCAATCTGAAATGCTGTTTTCAATTCAGATAAAATGAAAGAAGGAATCAAAACCATTGTGGGAACATCAGCGCGAGTCTTTGGTGCTGCAATTTTAGAAAGACGCACAAATAAACTCAAATCAGAATCTCTGGTCTGACTGAACATAAATAAACGCAATGGAGCTAGGCCTTTTTCCAAGGCAACTTCCTGGGAAATTTTGCCAGCCAAATAAGGCTGTAAACTTTCTGTATTGATTTCATTAAAAGCTGGTCGCATGACAAAGAAAGTTAAAAACAGAGATAATCCAACTAACAATTGATTCGGAGGCATTTGCTGTAAACCCAGGGCTTGTCTCAAGAAAGAAAGAACAATAATGATTCTCGTAAAACCCGTCATCATAATCAGGATCGCAGGTGCCAAAGTCAAAATTGTTAAAAGAATAACCAGTTTAATTGCATTGACCACTTCTTGTGGATTCTCCGTGGTCTTAAACCCCAAGTTCAGCTGAGGAATTGTCACTTGAGCACTTGCCGCGGAAGCAAATAAAACTTGCAAAGAAATTATAGAAAGTAAAAAAATATAAATTTTATTTATCTTTATAGATTTCATCACTCAAGGGTCCTCATGTTAGAAAGTTTTTTCGTCACGATATCTCGAATCCCTTTCATTGAAAAATCATCTAGATCCATGTCTTTACGAGTGGCATGGCTTCTTTGGTTGGATTTCTCTAAAGCTGAACTGAAATCTTTCTCACTGAATTCCGGAATTTCTTCATCCAGCAAAGCTAAACTTTTGATCATAGAAATGTTTTGATCAGTGACACCAATCAGCATGGATTCGCCCGCAACTCGAACAATAACTAAACTTTTCTTCGGTCCTAGATGGTGTTGGGTCAAAACTTTAATTTGTTGTTGTTTGGCAGCAGTAGGCTTCACATATCTTTTCAAATAAAAAAATACACCAAAACCTGCGAGTAACAAAATACCCAAGGAAATCAAAACGCGATTCAGCCCACTGTCTGCACTTGCCATAGCTTTCTTTTCAGAAATGTTTACTGGAATTTGGCTCTCAGGCAATTTCTCTGCTCCTGCATCAGCAGTCACTTTTGGAAGGGTTTCACTTGTGTTTTCAACTGCGACAACGGGCACACTTTCATTGGAAAAAAATGGCTCAGCTTCAGTGGCCGTAAAACCAGGTGCTAAAAAAGAAATTTGTAAACACAAAGCAATCATGCATATTTTCTTCATCATTTTAACTGCTCCACTCTTTCTGCTGGTGAAATAATATCTGTCAATCGAACGCCGAACTTTTCATTGACGACAACGGCTTCACCTTTTGCAATCAGCTTATCATTCACAAAAACTTCCATGGATTCTCCGGCAAGCTTATTCAGCTCAATGACGCTTCCTTGGGTTAGGTTCAAAAGTTCGCTGACTGGCATTTTTGTTCGTCCCAATTCAACAGTTACTTTGAGGGGAATATCTAAAATCAGTTGAAGATTGCGGTCTTTGCCTGCAGAAATGGCATCAGCAGCGGCACGGGAAGCTGCATTAGCACTCTCATTGCTACCCGGCTTTGTAGCTTCTTCTGCGCTCTTATCAACTAAACTGTCCAATGATTCATCAGCCATTTTTTGCTCCCATTTTTTACTTAATCTCTTTCAATATGATTTGTGACTTGCACTGCTACGGTTCCGTGATGGACTCCGTAGTGGCCTTTAAATTTGCGGACACCTTCGACTTGAATATCAAATTCTCCGGCTTGATCCTGGTTCAGTGGAATCACATCACCGACTTTCAGCTTCATCAGATCTTTCAGCTGAATGACGGACTGGCCCAAATCAACTTTGATTTCAATGTCTGTATCCAACAACTGATCACGGATAATCGAAGTCCACAGCTTTTTATCTGTTTGATCTGATTCGACTTGAAACCCTGTAGATAATTTTTGTTTGATTGGTTCAATGGTTGCGTAGGGAATGACCATTGCGATGGTACCCGTTGCATTTTCCAATTCAACATCAAAAGTGGATGCAATGACGATGTCTGTTGGGGGAACGATCCCTACGAACTGCGGATTGACTTCTGTTCGCACGAAGCTGCAATTGATTTTTTCAACAGATGACCAAGCGGATTCCAAATCATTGATTGCTAACTGAACCACTTTTTGAACAATTGATAACTCAATTGGTGTAAAATCTTTGCCGTCGATTTTGGTATAAGGTCGCTCTGCTCCCCCGAAAAAACTGTCAACCAGGGCATATGCTAATTTACTTTCAATGACCATCAACGCAGAACCGCGCAAGTTTCCAAATCGTAAGACACTCATGCAAGTTGGCAGCGGCAAAGTGTTGATGAACTCGCCATATTTAAGAAATTCTGTGCTCGTGTGAGTAATAGAGGAAATTTTTCTTAACGCTGACGATAAAGAAACCCTGAAAAAACGCATGAATTTTTCATAGATGACTTCAAGCTGTGGAAAACGACCACGGATGATTCGATCTTGGCTGGTTAAATCATAGGGAACGACTTTTTTGTCATCAATGGATGACGAATTGGATTTTCCACCGGATGAGCTGGTACTTGACCCAGAATCACTGCTCTGCGAAGCGCCGTCTGATACTGCGGCAAGGAGGGCGTCGACTTCATTTTGCGAGAGAACTTGATTCATCGTCTGTTTTCCCCTTTTGCCTTAGTTGTAAATAAATTCTGTAAAATAAACGGCTGAAATTTCACCCGTTGTTAGAAAGGAATTGAGTTGTTCTTTGATTTCGTTACGTAAAGACTCTTTACCTTCTCGGTTTGAAACTTCATCGTAAGTTTTTGAAGAAAGTAAAATAATGATGATGTCTCGAACTTGAGATTTTCTTTTGTCAATTTACTCTGCAATTTCATCACCTAGCAATTCAAGCTCTATGTTTACTTTTTCAACTTTTCGACCTTTGGATTCTGCTAAGTTCACGATAAACGTTTCAAGAGGGACAACTTTTCCAATAAACGAATTATGTTTTGTAGAATCATGGCTCTGCGCTTCGTGTTCGCCTTTGATCACATCTTCAATTTTTGGCTCTTGAGTTTCTTTTTGTTTTCCTTTGAAGAGCATAAAGCCCACAGCGGCAACAATAATCATGTTCACGACAGCAAGGCCTACCAACACGATGGAACTTTTATTTGAACTTGGCGCTGCTGCAGGAGACGCCTCCGGCGCCGCTGCTGCTGCTTTTTCTTCAGCCACTCACATCCTCCTTGATGTATGAGACACTTTAATCCACTTTGAGTAGCAACACGAATGCCAACAGGACCTTTAGGAACCCAGAGGATTTCCGTCGAGGTTGAGTTTCCTTCGTTTTCTACTTAGACTTAGTTTATCCGCATCTGAGGACTTTTGCAGAGTCAAATTTTTGATCTCAGTCTCTTCGTCGTGTCTAGATTCTTATGTAATTCTGACAACTAGCCATCTGTTTCTTGGCGTCGAGGTCCTGAAACCCACCATTCGTCGAGGCGGCAGGGAGCAAAACTATGTCCCGCTCAAATTCCCAACCACGCAGTTTTGTATTTTTCCTGCGATGGCCTTGTTCCCTGCAATCAACGAATTGTCGAAAACATCAAATTCTTGTCCTTGGTAATTGATGGCGACTCCACCAGCTTCCCTGACTAATAACACACCGGCGGCAACATCCCAGGGTTTGAGGTTTCTTTCCCAGAATCCATCAAAAACTCCCCGAGCGACTTGACATAAATCATAGGCCGCAGCGCCGGGGCGACGGATGGCTCGGGCCTTGCGGACGATGTCAGAAAAAATTCGCAGTTGTTCTTCGAGGGGTTTTTCGTCTTCGGCAAAAAATCCCGTGGCTAGAAAAGAATCCTCGATCAAACTGGTTTCGCTAACGAACATAGATCTACCGTTAACGAAAGCTCCGCAGTTTTGTTCAGCAGCGTAAGTTTCTTGTAAAATAGGAACGTCGATGACGCCCACTTTCAACTGACCTTTTGTTTTTAGCCCGAGACTGATACAAAAAATGGGAAACTGATGAATAAAATTTGTCGTTCCATCCAATGGATCTAAAATCCAAAGATCATCTTTTTGTTGAATTGAATTTAAACCACTTCCAGACGAAGCATTTTGGTTTGAATAATCACTTTCTTCTCCTAAAAATCCGAATTGTGGCGTGTGTTCTTTTAAATATTTTTGGATCACTTTTTCTGTTTCTTGATCTGCTTCAGACACAAGTCCAGCTAAATGCTTTTTTTGGACATTTGAAAGATTGCCATAATAGCTCATCAAACATTCCCGACCTTTACGAACGGCTCGTAAAGCAACGTCTAGCAAAGGTCCGGTTTTCTTGCGATCTGAAGTGGTCATTGCAACTCCGTGAGCAAATTTGTTGCTTTCGCTAGGTCATTCCAAAATGACCTGTTCAGAGTTTTAGCGATAACATGACCCTAGCGAATTTACAAAGGGTCCGACCGAAGACCTGATTTTTCTTGAATTGGGATTGGTTTTTCATTTAGATGGAATCGCTCTATGAATTCTGTATAAAATAAAGACTGATGGATATCTTTAAGGAGACTTCATGGCAGCTCAAAGTGATTCGAATTCGCCTTCTCCGGCACCAACAGCTCCAAATGCACCTGCATCTGGTCGAAGTCCGGCACATGGTTCTGGAAAGGGTCAAGCGATGATGAAATTGGTTTTAGTATTCTTTATTTCTCTTTTTTCTTTTGCAGTGGGGACATACGTCGGAAAAACCTACAGCGATCAGCATCACAAAACGGCTGCTCTGGAACCCAAAAATCACTTGGCAGTTGCAAAATCAGATAGCTCCCATCACGAAGAAGAAAACCATGAATCGTCAGGACTGAATTCCTTGGGAGATCATCCGGCTCGGGAAATTGCATCGGCTGCATCGGCTAAACCATCACAAGAAATGATGACTGATGACGAAATTGCACGTCTAGCTGAAGAATATGTCAGCGACGATGAAGCACCTGCTGCAAAAAAAACTGACTCTGAAGAGGGGCATCACGCCGCTGCCGATGTTAAAGGTCATGATAAAGATCATGTTAATGATCATGATAAAGTCGACAAAGCTGCGCATTCCACAAAACACGCAGTGCACTCGGACGCTAAACAGTCTCCTGTTGCGAAAAAACCGATTCTTCCTGAAGATTCAGACAGCCGCCTGGAAAGAGTCCCCGCTTCACCAGCTGACAAGAAAAAACCAATGGAAGCGATGAATGAAAAAATAGAGAAAAATTCAAAGCCAGAAATAGCGAAAGGCAGAAAACCATCAAGCTTGCCGCCGAATCCTATCCAAGACAGCATTGGAAAATACACTGTTCAAATTGCATCTTTTGCGACAGAAGATGAAGCAAAACAAAGAGCCGCTCAACTTCGCACTCAGGGTTTCAATGCCTTTTATGTTCAAGCATTGGTCAAGGGAAACATTTGGTTTCGAGTAAGCATCGGTCTTTTCAATTCCGAAAGAGATGCTAAAAATTACATGGTGGATTACCGCAAAGGCAATTCAGCTATTCAAGCTATCGTACAGAAAATTTCTGCAGAGTAATTTCGGCCCCTCTTTGATGGGGCACTTTATGATTTTCAAGGATCAGTCCAATTTCAATGTCAGCCTTGGCATCACAGAAACGTTTAAAGAAATATTCATTAAAGAATCAATTACTTCTCCTCAAATGAGATGATCTTAGGCAGACTTATGGCTGCTTTTGAAACTCATGGAGGACTATTATGAATTTGATTGATCTCTCAATACGGCGTCCAGTATTTGCGTGGGTTTTGATGTTTGCTTTGATTGTGTTTGGTGCAGTTACTGTGAACCAATTGGGCGTCAGTCAATTGCCAGATGTGGATTTTCCAATATTAAGTGTATCCGTCAACTACGAGGGTGCGGCACCTGAAGTTGTCGAAGCTGATTTAATCGATCCCATCGAAGCTCGGCTTTTAAGTATTGAAGGCATTAAAGAAATGCGTTCCAGTGCACAGCAGGGATCAGGACGAGTTACTTTGGAATTTGATATTGATCGAAATATCGACGTGGCCCTGCAAGAAGTTCAATCGGCTTTAAGCCAACTGCGCTTGCCTCCTGGAGTAGATCCCGCAATTATTCGTAAACAAAATCCTGAAGAAGATCCCATTGTGATTTTGTCAATTTACGGAGACAGCGATTTAAAAGAAATGCTCCGTTGGACAGATCATTTTTTATTGGATCAATTGCGATTTTTACCCAACGTCGGCGAAGTAGGAATCGGTGGGTTCAGTGAACGAAATTTAAGGATATGGTTGAATCCAAAAAAGCTTGAGGCTGCTTATTTAACAATTGCCGATGTCGTTGAAGCGATCCAAACACAGCACGTAGAAAGTGCGGCTGGACAGTTTAGTGAGGGCAAGCGTGAACTTCGGGTGCGTTGGAAAGGCGAAGCAAGTGATGTTGATGAAATTGGAAACATCAATATCCTCAAACGCGGCGGACAAATTATTAACGACAGAACTTATCGAATTAAAGATGTCGCTAATGTCGAAGATGGTTTATCGGACATTCGCCGAATGGCTCGAGTTGATGGCAAACAAGCCGTCGCCATTCAAATTCGTAAACAACGCGGATCAAATGAAGTCGATGTTGCCAAAGCAGTTCTCGGGAAAATGGAAGAGCTTAAAGGAGGCTTTCCAGCGGGCTTTCAATACCGAACAAATATTGATTTCACTAGGTCAACGGACTCTACAGTCAAGTTAACTATTGAAAAGCTTTGGGTTGCAGCTTTGATTACCATTGTGATTTGTTTTCTTTTCTTAGGCAGTATTCCTGCGGCGATTAATATTCTATTTTCCATTCCGACTTCCATCGTTGGTACCTTTACCATTTTATATCTTGCTGATTTTACACTTAATTTGTTTACTCTTTTAGCTTTAACACTTTCAATTTCTATCGTCGTCGACGACGCCATTATGCTTCTTGAAAACATCGTTCGACACTACCGCATGGGAAAAAGCGCAAATCAAGCAGCTTCAGACGGCGCCAAAGAAGTGTTACCAGCGGCTATCGCAGCTACTTTAGCCGTTGTTGCAGTCTTTTTGCCCGTTGTTTTTATGAGTGGTATTATCGGGAAGTTCTTCTTCCAGTTCGGCGTGACCATGACGGCTGCGGTCCTGTTGTCATTGCTGGAAGCTGTGACGATTACTCCCATGCGATCAGCGGCATTTTTGAGCTCAAGCCCAAAAACTTCAAAATTTGAACACGACTTGGATCATCTCTTTGATAAATTAAGCCGAAGCTATGCCCGTATTCTTGAAGCGACACTCAATTGGAAAGGCACTGTTGTTGTTGGATCAATGATCTTTTTTGGTTTGTCACTTTTTCTAGTCAATAAAGTCAAACAGGAATTTGTTCCGCCGCAGGATCAAGATGTGATTATTGTCACAGGGCAAACACCTTCGGGAACATCGCTTGAAGCCACTAGCGAAGCAACCAAACAAGTTGAAGCAATTTTAGCTGCTGAACCTATGATTCTTGGATATTTCGCCTCCATCGGAGCCGGTGGACCGAATTCTCAAGTGAATCAAATTTTTATTCCACTGACTCTGGTTCCTAAGCTTGAAAGAAAAGAAACTCACATAGAAATTATGACAAGGCTCCGAGCAAAGTTTAAAGAAGTCAAAGGCATGCGCCTCACCATGCGAGATATCTCGGCACGAAATTTAACTTCAGGCCGTATCAATCCCCTTGCCTTGAATTTGCGTGGACCTGATTTAAAAATCCTGGATGAAAAAGCAAAAGAATTAATAGCTAGACTCGAATCAGAAAAATTAGCCCTCGATTTAGATACGGATTATAAAACTGGAATTCCAGAACTGATCGTTGAACCTAACCGAATTGCCATGGCTGCGCGCGGAGTCTCCGTTGATTCTATCGGGCAAGTCCTCGCAGCAGGTGTTGGTGGAATTCGTACTGGCCGCTACACTGCTGATGGAAGACGCTACGACATTCGATTTAAAATTTTGGATGATCAGATTAAATCAACTGAAGATTTAAAGAGATTGTACGTACGAAATGTCGCAGGAAATTTGATTCGCTTAACTGAAGTTGTCAATGTCACAGAGTCTACAGCCTCCCAGGCTATTGCCCGAGTGAATCGACAGCGAGCAATCTCAGTGTTCGGAAACCTAGGCGCGGGTCTTTCCCAGGCCGTGGTTCTAGATCGAGTTGCTGAAATTTCGAAAGAAATTTTGCCTCAAGGATATTCATATGCTTTTGAAGGAGCCTCTGCAGGATTTAGTGAAACATTTGCAAGTTTGGGAACTGCCCTAATCATCGGTATTTTTGTTGCCTACATGATCCTTGCAGTTCAGTTTAATTCTTTCGTTCATCCTATTTCAGTTTTGATGGCTTTACCATTTAGTGTGACCGGGGCATTAGTCGCATTGTGGATGTTCGGAGTATCATTAAATTTATTTAGTTTCATCGGCTTAGTTGTTTTGATGGGTATCGCAAAGAAAAATTCAATTCTGTTGGTAGAATTCACAAACCAAGTTCGGGAACGCGGAGCTAAAAATGTTCGAGACGCTTTGATCGAAGGATGTCCCATCCGTTTACGACCAGTCTTAATGACTTCAGTTGCAACTGTGGCTGCTGCTTTACCTCTGGTTACGGGAAACAGTATTGGTTCAGAAGCGCGAATGCCAATGGGCCTTTCCATCGTCGGCGGGACAATCGTTTCAACTCTTTTAACTTTGTTTGTCGTCCCGGCTCTTTATTTGGTATTATCCAAAATAGAACGACAGCAGAAAGTTGATTTGGACTTCAGATCTTAAGCCCTAGAGTTTTGTGAACAACCCAGCCTACAGTGATATGCGAGAAAATTTAGATTGATCCACTGGGAGATCAGCTTGATTCATCATGGAACTCAACTTCTCGTCTTTTTCAAAGATTGTTTTCAAGCTAGAAACAAAATGATTCCGCAGTTGCTGGGGAACTTTATCTTGATTTACACTCAAAAAAAGCTTCATTTTTACACTCGCCATCTCAGCGACTTGAACGATATGAAGCTTTTTTTCTTGAATTTCTCTTTCCACAGTCACTAAAGGCAAAAATCCAATGTGATCTGAAGCCATTAAAATTTCCCGGGTTGTAAAAGCTGTTTGTGATTCATGTCCGACGGTGCGCTGAGACCACTTTAATGGAAAAATGTCTGCAGATCGCTCAATTCGATCAGATCCAATGTATGAAGCAGCAACAAAAGGATATTTTTGTACATCAAGCAAAGTTGTTTTTTTACCAATGGGATGTCCATTTCGAGCAATCAATGCCCAAGTTAAATTTCCGACATCTTCGGAAATCCACTGGGATCCCCATTTCCATTCTTCAAAGTGAATAGCCACATCCACTATTCCAGCTAGAGCAAATTTTAAAAGATCTTGCGGTGAAGAATCGACGAACTTGATTCGCATTTTTAATTTATCAATTGGAGTTGCCGAAACAATTCCCGCAACAACAGCTGATAAAAACCCTCGCGATCCGCAGACAAAACTTGGATATTCTTTTTTGTTTTTACCCGTTATTTTAACTTCTTCAAACTTATGAAGACTTTCAACAATTTCAGCTGCAACCCGGGCAACCTTTTCCCCTTCTTGGGTCAAAGTCAGACCTTGTTTACTGCGAATCGCGATTTCAAAACCAAGTTGATCTTCAAGCTCCTTTAAAAGTCTAGAGACTGCGGAAGGATCCAAGGAGTTTTTACGGGCAAGATCACGAATCCCGCGTGTATAAAGGAGTTGAGAGATAAGGTGAACTTGTAAAAAGGTCAGATTTCCGAATTTTGTCATGGTGTTGTTGTTTCTACTACACGTCACTGCAAATGATCAATATCTCAACGGCAAGTTTTTCTACATATTCGTTTTCAAGAGGTTCAATTAAGAACCCCATAAAAGGAGAAGAGTATGAAGTTCAAAACAATGGTCGCAATGGTCGCAGTCTTCATGAGCTGCAATGTTTTAATGGCTGGGCAAAAAGCTGCGCCAATGGAAACAAAAAATATCGTAGAAATCGCTGTGGGTGCTGGGTCTTTTAAGACTTTGGTTGCTGCAGTCCAAGCTGCAAACTTGGTGGACACTCTGGCATCACCAGGTCCATTCACAGTATTTGCACCAACTGACGAAGCTTTCGCAAAGCTTCCAGCAGGAACAGTTGAAAGTTTGTTAGCTGACATTCCAGCTTTAACAAACATTTTAACTTACCATGTTGCGGGCGGCACTGAATCAGTAAAGTCTTTGATCGCTAAAAAAGAGATCACAACTGTACAAGGTTCAAAAGTCACTGTGCGTGTTTGCGATAACCGTCTTTACATCAATGATTCTGAAGTCATCATGAAGCCAATCCAAGCTTCAAACGGTGTGATCTACGTTATTGATGCAGTTTTATTACCGTAATCATTATTGAAAAAGGAAAGAAATTTATGGGCCGAATTAAAATCGCTATTCAAAAAGAGGGCAGACTTTCTGAATCGAGTCTTCGGCTCATAGAGCAAATAGGAGCGAGTCCCGAACGGGGCTCTCGTTCTTTTGTGATTCGATGTAAAAAATTTCCCATCGATTTATTGATGCTCCGAGATGACGATATTCCAAATTACGTCGACTCCGGTGCTTGCGACTTTGGAATTGTGGGCGATAATGTCCTGCTCGAAAGCGGAATTTCGCTGGAAACTTTAGTGAAATTGCCCTTTGGCCAATGTGAGTTGGCTTTACTTGCAGATGATTCCTTTCAACTTGATCAATTGCAAACATTGAACAAGCGCAGAATTGCGACATCACACCCACAAATTCTTTCTCAGTTTTTAAA
>JBKCTJ010000156.1:0-3198 GCA_046318875.1 Pseudobdellovibrionaceae bacterium
ATACATACATAATACATAAATCAAGAAAATCGATGTGCGTTAGGACCTTGATCAGGTTCGTTTAATGAATTTTCTTGTCAATCAGCTGGTGCCCTTTGCTCCTAAAAAGTGGTCATGGCAACTGACTGAGTATTGAGCAACCCGAATCTGAAGCGATTACTTTCATCTCATTCACAAAATCCTTTGTCATGATCATGATGAAAAGGTTAGATCATTTGATCAATTCCAGCGACGGAGGAATGAAAGTGGCAACCTTTGATATACTGGCAGCGAACCTCCTTTCACCTATGGTGTTGGCGTTTGCCCTCGGCATTTTTGCAAAGTTGGTTCGAAGCGAATTGGCCTTACCAAAGGATCTGTATTCATCACTCTCGATCTATCTTCTTTTAGCTCTTGGCTTAAAAGGTGGCGTCGAGCTTTCTGAAAGTTCCATTGATGCCATTGCCTGGCCCATCGCTGTCACTTTATTACTGGGATGCATTACTCCAATATCCGCTTACTACTTACTCAAGCACCTAGGAAAATTTAACTCCATCGATTCAGCAGCTATGGCGGCACATTATGGATCCGTTTCTGCCGTTACTTTCATTGCAGCCCAACAATTTACAGCAAGCATGGGGGCACCCGCAGAAGGTTACATGTCAACACTCCTGACTCTTTTAGAGAGCCCTGGCATTCATATTGCCTTGGCCATTGGCGCCCTCAACAGAGTAGCCCCTGCCAGCGAAAATGATTCTCCTCTAAAAAATAAATCGACGATCCTCCATGAAATTATGACTTCACGATCAATGATCTTGCTTGTTGGCGGACTTGTGATTGGAGTGCTCATGGGGACCCAAAGGTACGAGCCCATTAAACCTTTTTTTGAAACTGGATTCAAAGGAGCTCTGGTCTTGTTTATTCTTGAAATGGGCATTGTTGCAGCCACGCGGTTTCAAGATTTAAAACGTGTTGGGCTTCGCATTGTTGGTTTAGGAATGCTGTTGCCCGTCATTCATGGGGCTCTTGGTGTTTACTTAGCACATTGGGCTGGACTTTCAGTGGGTGGCGCCACTGTTCTGGGGACAATGGCTGCCAGCGCATCTTACATCGCAGCACCTCCTGCTGTGCGAATGACTTTACCTGAAGCAAACCCAGCCTATTATTTGACCGCTAGCCTTGCAGTGACTTTTCCATTTAATCTATTAATAGGAATTCCTTGTTTTTATCAGATGGCGCTCTGGCTTCACGCTTAGAGCTTAACACTTAGAGCTTCACACTTAGGAGACTCAATGTCGCAACCAAATTTCAAGCTCGTCACCATTATTTGCGAACCTGTTATTGCATCAAATCTTGTTTCAATGATTCAGATCATGGGAGCCTCGGGTTTTACTGTCACTGACGTGCGCGGTGAAGGGTCAGGGGAGAAAAGCAGTGGCGAGGTTCCAAGTGAAAAAATAAAAATCGAAGTTGTTGCTGGAACTGATTTGGCAAAAGAAATGATGGCAGAAATTGGCAAAGTTTATTTTCAAAACTATTCCTTAATCGTGTACTCAACTGATATACAAATTATTCGGGACGAAAAGTTCGAATAACTCCTTTAAAAAATCATTATAAGACTTTTGCCGAGTACCTTTTACTTAAATTCTCCCATAAGCTCTGAATATAATCTCACAAATGAGCAGTATTTCATTTATACATGAGATTCTAAAAATATTTTAATTGAAGAATTTATTGGAGAGTTTATGTCGACCCAAAATGGGAAAAAAGTATATCGCCGCGGTGAAACAATTCTGAAGGAAGGCGATAAAGCTGGCATGGTTTATTTGATTTCTCAAGGTGGAGTCAGTCAGTGTGTCGTCAAAGGCAAAAAGAACTTTGAGGTTTTTCACCTGGGTGTAAATCAAGTGATTGGTGAATACGCGGTAGCTGGACAGCCGATTCATTTGACGTCTGCGATTTCCGCTGGAGATGCTCACCTCATTGAAATTCCTGCCGAGAGTCTGAAGTCCCAAATTGAATTAACTTCGCCGATGGTGAAACTCTTTGTTCGAGCAGTCTTGGATAAATTGAAAATAGCTACGAATGAATTGAAGGCTCTGAAAGTTTCTTCAGATGCATGCCCCTGCCCACCAGATATGGTTGCTCATGTTTTTGGCGCAATCTATTTTGCCGCCAAACAAAAAGCAGAGATTCAGGAGGATAAAACTCATTCTGTTGATTGGACACTGTTCAAAGCTTATTGCCGCAGAGTTTTTACCGAGCCACCACAGCGCATTGAGCAAGCGATCAATTTGCTCGTGAAAGTGAAGCTTGCAAAACACATCATGGGAAAACTGCCAGAAGCTCCGGAAGGCCCCGACGAGATCTTAAAAGTTCAATTTTTAGATATTGAGTCCGTGGGCAATTTTTTTGAACTCTTTCAGTATTATTTTTTTAGACCCGGGAACCATGCGATTTTGATTCCAGATGAAATTTCAAATCGAATTTTAGATGTTTTCGTTTCGGAAGCTATGAATGTGAAACCTGATAAGTACGGAAAAATGATGCTTGACTTTAAAGTTGTCGCAGATTCATACAAAGAAAAAACAGGACAAGTGCTTAATCCATCGAATATTCAGGGACTTGAAACTAAAGGTGTGTTTATTAAGTTAAGAAATATTGAAAATCATGGTGTCAAAGCAGAGTTTGACCTCAGCGAAGTGAAACAAGTCTCGTTTCTGTGGAAAATTATTTTAGAAATCGACAAATGGAATCAAGTTGGTTTTGTCGACCCCAATGAAATTGAAGCCCCAAAAAATACAAAGCCAAACAGCATTTCTTGCACGAACTGCCAAGCCCCGTTGGTTGCCGAAGCAATGTTTTGTCATCTTTGTGGAGCAAAAACCAAAACAGAAGGAATGAAGATAGCCTAGCTCTCGTGACTAAGTATCTTCGAGGAGGAAAAGTTCCATTTGAATTCACTGATTTTCAACAAACTATCGCCACTCCAGTGTCCTTTTCAAGCGCTGTTGTCAATGTAGTGAATAATAAATTCATCGAATTTAGGGGCGAACTCGGAGCGATCAGGTCTGATTCCCAAACCGGTCAATTTGTTGGATTCACAGGAATTGAGATTGATACGACTGCGCTACAAAAAACCGGGCCCTTTTCGACTTTCACGAAGGGGGAATCTAATGAATGACCGCTATGAACCGTAGCTCTCAGCTGCTGAACCTT
>JBKCTJ010000157.1:0-1668 GCA_046318875.1 Pseudobdellovibrionaceae bacterium
GACAAATCCAGATCATCAACTTCACCTTCTTCATCATTAGTTTTTTTCATGCCTTCGGCAGTCTTGATATGAATTTTTACACTTGATAATTTTCTGCCACCGAGATAGGAATAAGAAAAAACTTCTTCTTCGATAATATCGAGTGTCCCCAAGCCGTTGCAGGTTAAGCAGGCCCCGCGGGGATTATTAAAACTCAAAAGCCTTGGCTCGAGATTAGGAAAACTAAATCCACAGCTCGGGCAAGAAGAATGAAGGGAATAAGCCGTCCTCTCCCCTGTGAGATATTCAATAATAACTCGGCCTTCAGCAAGGCTCAAAGCCGTGTTGATTGATTGTGAAAGTCGATGACGAATAGCTTCTTTCAGGACAAGCTGATCAACAACTAAATCCACATCATGACTTTTAGTTTTCGCAAGCTTTTGCGCTTTTTCCAATTCGATCATTTTTCCATCGACTTTGGCTTTGACAAATCCTTTTTTTGCCCACTTCTGAAATTCAGCTAAGAATTCGCCTTTTTTTCCCTGAGCCATAGGCGCAAGCACATAAAATTTTTCACCCGAAGATTTCTTCATCACTTCGTTGATGATTTGTTCGGGTGTTGTGCTTGCCACTGGTATTTTGTGAGTAGGACATAGCGGAGTTCCAACCCGGGCAAAAAGCAAACGAAGGTAATCGTAAATTTCTGTGACTGTTCCAACAGTGGAGCGCGGATTTGAACCAACAGATTTTTGATCAATAGCGATGGCCGGACTCAAGCCAGTGACAGAATCTACTTCTGGTTTTTTCATTTGAACTAGAAAGTTTCGAGCATAAGCAGACAAACTCTCGACGTAACGGCGCTGACCTTCCGCATAGACAGTGTCAAAAGCGAGACTTGATTTTCCGCTTCCACTTAATCCCGTGAAAACCGTAATCTGATTTCGGGGAATTTCAAAAGATAAATTTTTGAGATTATGTTCGCGTGCACCCTTTACAATAATCTTATCTGTTTGATCGACGACTTTGCTCACGACTTTGCCCATAACGGGAGCTTATGACTGGGTCACTGACCTGTCGAGATATTTTGGCAAGCGGGACAAACCCCGTAAAGTTCTAAAATATGGTGAGTCAACTTAAAGCCAAACTGCTTCGCTACTTTTTCTTGCAAAACTTCGATGGACTTGTTTTCAAATTCACAAATTTTTCCGCAATCCACACAGGTTAAATGATCGTGATGTCGTTTTGGCGTAAGCTCATAGCGCGCTGGCATTCCGCCCATGCGGACTTCGGTTACAAAATGACCGTCTGTCAACGATCGAAGGAAGCGGTAAACGGTTGCAAATCCAATGGCAGGAAAGTCTTTGACGACATCTTCAAAAAGTTCTTGTGCAGTGACATGACGTCGACCTTTTTGTAAGGATTTAAGCATAACAATCCTTTGATCTGTGACTTTCAAATTAAGATCTCGAATCATTCGTCGCAATTCCTCTTCAGACCTTTCAGACTGAGAAAGCATGACGATATCTTCATCTCTTTGGCGAGGTAATTCAGGAACTTGGATTTCAGTAAGTCCCGTTTTGTTTGAATCGTCTTTGAGTAGCATAGACTTTCCCCTTTTTACTGTCTTCGAACCTTAACATAAATGAGAACTGTTATCAATTTTTATGAAAACCATTCTCATTTATCATT
>JBKCTJ010000158.1:0-20376 GCA_046318875.1 Pseudobdellovibrionaceae bacterium
GCTCTAGGTCCCGTCGCTTCTGCATTTCAAGCCCATCGATTTGAGATCTTGATGGCAAGAAAACAAAATGATCCGGTCATTTTATTTTAGAGTTCTGCGAGGGCGGACAAAAAACCTTGGCGTTTTTGGTCGAGGTACTCATCTAAATAGAAACGACTTCTGTCTAAATTCAACCGTGAAAAATCAGACATGGCTTTGGCATCGCTTTGCATCCATTTGATTTTTGAAAAGAGCTCCTCTGCATTTCCAGCCTCGACCAAGTGAACTTGATCAAGAAGTTCAGGAATTCCGCCCACATTGCTTCCCACACAAGGAAGACCTCTCGACATCGCTTCAATCATTGCTCGAGGTAGACCTTCGGTGAGGGAAGCCAAGACAAACAAATCTGCTTGGTCGAGCTGACGACGAACATCTTCGCCAGCCGCCACTGGACCTAAAAATGCCACTTGGTTTTCGACACCAAGACGAAGCGCGAGGTTTTGCATAGGTTCTAGAAACTTTCCACCACCAATCCAAGTGAGCTTCCATGTTAACTTATTTTGTTTAGCCAAAGCCATTGCCTGAAGGACGACGTCCGGAGACTTGTACATCTGTTCAAGACTTCCGATGCAAATGAGATTCAAACACGCAGAAAGTTGTTCTGAATTGAATTGACGAGGAACTTTTGCCAGATGTTCAGCACTGAGCTCAACGTTCGAGACACCAAATGAAGAGAACTTATTCCGAGGTGGATATCTTTTTTGCAAGCTTGTTTGTGTGACAAACAAGCTTGCAGTAGATTTGGAAACCAGACTTTTCTGAAGCCATGTCAGACGATAACGAAAATAGACTCGCAGCGGGTGACGAAGACCGTGTTTTGAAAAGACTTCCCAAGGGTCTCCGAGAATTTCAACGCCGTAGGAAATTTTTTTTTCGAAGGCGACATGCCGAACAAGCAAAGATATTGGTGAAGGCAAAACTAAGATGAGCTTGTCTTCATGATTCAATTCACGGCGAATCAGATTCTTAATTTTACTTTGTACTTTCAAATATTGAATAGGCCCTAGATAAAATGGCAAGGCAAGAACTTCAATACCTTCGCCTTCGACATTCTTCCAGCGTGATTTGACGTGGCTCACTTCGCGGGGATCTACGATGTCTGACACCCGAGCAATCACATGAACACTGCTAAAAACTCCGAGATAGCGCTTCCAATACCTGTAAGCAAAGGCCGTCTCAGTCCAAATTTGGTGATCTGGTGTACGTAAAAATCGATGTTCGCAGGTCACAAAAACTCTCATTGACATCCTTGAAAAATACTTATGACTTAAGCTGACGTCTACGCCAGACAAGAAAACCGATGGCTGCGACAAAAACAAAACCCAAAAATTCAGAAAACATAAAATAAAAATTGCTCAGTCGATGAAGCTGATCATCAAAAGTGATCTGACCAATGTCTGGAAACTCCCACCCGAATAGGGGCCAAAAAACAATGCGCTGATTGATCAGAAAACTATCTTCGAATAAGTAGGCATCAGCGATATTATCTAACAGAATGTGGGTCACTGCTCCAAACGTGAGTGCCCACCAAGATGGTGACTTTCGCCAAAGACTGAGACCTGTCAGAAGAACAATAAAGACGAGTGTGTGCGCAAAGGATCGAGTGCTTGGAATCGTCTGTTCAGAGAGGAAATAAATGGGTTTATCAATCAGGTCCGGCAAAACTGTTCCAAGGAAGAGTGGCCAACCAAATCGAATTTTTTTGAATGGAGCTGCCATGACCGCCCCAAATCCCAAGTGCCCAAAAATCAACATGCTCTCGATGCTAAAAGAGATGTGATGAAAAAGCGAGGCTAGAAATCAATGACAGGGCTTACAGTAGAGCCAATCGAAAAAGCCAATTTGAAAGAGCCAATCTAGGCCCTTTGTCACAATTCAAAGTTCGTGAAAACACCAATGTGCGTGTCATCATATTTTCAGCATACTTCGGCATTTTTTTGACAAAGGCATAGTCTTTTTTTTCCACAAAGGACCTAAATCATTGAATTTTTATGATTTTTCTGGACCGCTATCTTATTTTGAAACAGGACTTCAAAATAAGTTGCTAAAAGTTTTTTATTAAGATTTTCTGTTCTTGATTAATCCAACTGCGCCGTCAAAGACCCCTTTTTCGTCGCGAAACCCAAATAAGAAAGCAGCAAGGAATTGGTTTTACGAAAGTGAAAGTCATCATCGATTTCGCCCTTAAAAATCAATTTCCAAAAGCTAGAATTTAACAGTGGTCGCAGCCCAACGACTGTATTTACTGTGAAGCCATTTCTTTCCAATTGCTTTTGCAACACTTGGGGCTTGATGAACAACTTCAGCACATGCAAGTTCGCTGGGGTGTTGGGAACAAACCATTCAACACCCTTAATAATCACAAGCCAAGCAAGCCAGTTCTGATTGAAAGTATGATAAAAAAATTGTCCACCAGGCTTCAGCACTCGACTGATTTCAGCCACAGCTTTTTCAGGTTCTTCAACATGTTCTAAAAAATCAAAACAGATGCAAACATCGAAAGACTGATCAGGAAAGGGTAACTGATAAGCATTTGCTGCCACATAATGACAACGCCCAGATTGATCATAATTTTTAGCAACGGCCAAGCTTTCCTCGGAAAGATCAACACCCGTCACATCATAACCTTGATTTGAAAAATAATTGGCAACAAAACCTGCGCCACAACCCACATCAATCATTTTTAGATTTTTCTGAATCAAGAATGATTCAACAAATTTTATTTTTTCTTTTGATTCTGATCGGAGCAAAGCCACTGGGTTTGTTTTGGATTCATACCAATCATTTCCTAATTCATCGTATATTTTGTTATTAATTTCTCCGGGTTTCATTTGCAATGGCTCCCTTCAGAGGTAGAAACTTATTGAAAAAGTTCCAGTAGATGATTTGATAAGACAGAAATAGAAATAGAGCCACACAAAATAATTTCAGTAATCCCTGATGCGCTTCCCAGCATAAATAAGCTGAAAACAATAAAACAGGATGTAAAACAAACAGCAGACCATGCAAAATCATTTCACCAGCCTGGCAATGCTGATAGTGAACGATTTCGTCTTTCACAACAAAAACGCAAGAAACTGCAACACCAATCCAAAACCAAATTTCAATAAAATCAGTTTGCGGAGCAAATCCTAAAATTCCAAAACAGGCCAAGACAGTCAATGTATCCAAAGGGTGACCAATGCGCTCCCACACAGGAACAAAGCGTCGATGATGAAAATAAAATTCATCAGCCATCATCAAAATCCCATGCACCAAAGACACTGACATGAACAAAACAAGTGGATTCATGATTTGTCCTTTTCAACTTGAAATATTTGTCCGCAAATGGTTAAGCCGGGACCAAATGCCAAGCTCATCACGTACTGACCATGACGACGAGCAGGGTTCTCCAATAATCTTTTCCAAATAAATGGAAGTGTCGCCGATGACATATTTCCACGCTCTTGCAAAGTGGCAAAACTTTCTGACATTTGTGATGTTTCAATTTGAAATTCATTTTGAATTAAATCTAAAATTTTCGGCCCACCTGGGTGCACAGCCCAAATAATTTCGCGATCACTCAGATTTAAGGAATGTTTATCCGTAATTTTTGTTAATACTTCTCTCAAATGTTTTGCAACTAAGGAAGGAACATCCTGGGAAAGACTCATAGCCATTCCAAATTCAGCCACTTTCCAAGTCATTGCATCCAAAGAATCAGGAATTAAATATTCAAAAGATTCAACCAACTTTAAAGCCGCGCCTTGGGGATGATCAGAAAAAACTTCGTAAGCAACGATACCGTCAGCAAACAAAGTATGAATCACGATATCTTCCAAGGTCACATTGTTTGGATCTAAGTGAAGCGTGCACAGCTCCGAGTGTACAATTTGAACCCTAGCTGATTTTTTTTCATTGGCCAAAACAGCACTGGCCATTTTCACAGCAGGAAGTGCAGCATAGCAACCCATGTGATAGATGTGATGCAACTGAGAATGATAAACTTTATTTTCAGACATCCAAATTTGCAATGGACTTGGCGAGACGTAGCCAGTGCAAGTCACATGGAAAAAAGCATCTGCTTTTTCATTTAATCTCAAACGATCACAAGCAGACTTCACTGTTTCAGTAAAAAACTTCAAACGGTCTGAATGACTTCGTCCTGCTGGTTGATCAAAAATTTTCATTTGATCCCAATTGGTATGCGTATAATCTGACAAATAATGCCCACGGTATTGAATATTTTGTGTCGCTCGACCAATACGATCGATTAGTTTTAGAAACTTTTTTTCATCAGACGAAATATCCCCTGCATTCAAAGCCTGCGCAGCCCGGGCATAACACTTCGCTAGCCAATGAACAGATTCTGTTTGGCTTTTAAGAAACAAATCAGAGTCGGTTTGAATATTTGATAAATAATGCTCTATTTTCATAGAGAAGTCATAACACGATAATATATCCGATTCCCCGATTTGAAAAAAATTGAATTTTTTTCAGCATTGTCCAAAAATTGGCAAGGCTTTTCATGTAAAAGGGATCTGAAATGCATTGTCTTTGATTCCAGCAGGAGAGTATATTGCAAATGGCGAAAAGCGCTTAAACTAGAACTATTAACTGGAAACAAAATGCCATTTCAAGAAGCTTCGTTAAAATCTAGAATTCATTCTGCACTGACTGAACATCAGCTTCAAGTCTTGCTGAAAGACGAAGCTGTTTCTTGGACTGGAAATCAGATCCTGAATCAAATGATCGAGTTACAAAATTTAATTTCAGAAAATACTCTTGAAGGCAGCCGAGTCGCCGTCAGCTTTCCGAACTGGGCAGTCCAAGTTTTTGCTATGTTCACAGTGATTTCCACAGGGCGAGTTCCCGTGATGCTGAGTTTTTCAGACCTAGATGGTCAATGTAACGAATGGATCGCCAGATCAAAAGTCTCTTTAATTATCTTAGCTCCAGGGCTGGAAGCACAATTGAAATCTGAAACCCAAACTCAATACATCGTTCTGAATCGGCACGCAGAAATTCTGGATCAATCCCTTGGAAAATCTCGATTTTCTTTCATTGATCTCGCGTCACCACCTCCGGTGGGCACGGGTTTGATTTTGTACACTTCAGGATCAACGGGAACTCCAAAGGGAATTTTTATTCCTGAAACTGGAATTTTACAGACTGCAGATTATTTAATTTCGTCGATGAAGCTGGGAAGATCCACGGTCTCGCCAATTTTACTTCCTATTTGTCACAGTATGGCTTTGAACACACAGCTTTTCCCCACTTTTTTTGCTGGGGGATTATCTAGTTTTGTGAACGCTCGATTAAGCATCACGCGAATTTATCGAACAATTTTAGCTGAACAGGGTACCTTTGTTTCTTTAATTACAGAAGTGCTCAGAACCTGTTGGGAAGAAAAAAACCGCAGAAAACTTGCACCAGCACTTCACGTTCAGCATGTGCAATTGGCTGGTGGCATGATTTCATTAAAAACAATTGAAATGGCCCAGGAGCTTTTTCCCAGCGCCATCATTCACAAAGGCTATGGTCTCACAGAAGCCATTCGAGTGACCATGATCAACAGCCAAGAAAAAAACTTTCACACAAGTGCTGTTGGAAAACCATTGTCCTTTGTCCAAATTCAAATTCGCGATCAAAAAGGCCATGCAAATCGAGTCATCACTGAACCTGGTCAATTGGGACAAGTTCATGTGAAAGGACCAAATGTTTTGTTAGGAATCTCTGATCAAAAAAATTCACCCATTGATGACCAGGGTTTTCTCGCCACAGGTGATTTGGGATATTGGAACGAAGACGGCCAGCTTTGCATTTCGGGGCGAGAGGATAGCCTTTACAAAATAAATGGGTTGCGAGTTTCTGGATTTGAAATCGAGCGCATTGCCATTGACGCTTCTTCTCTGATTACAAACGCAAAATGTTCGTTGTTCGAAGGTGCCAGAAACGATGGAAAAAAATTAGTTTTGATGGTGGAAGTCCAACAGGACAAACAAAAAAAATTCGTTGAAGACAAATTGATGGAAGTTCATCAAAAAATGTGGGAACAGTTTAAATCTTTAAATCATTTTCCTAAGGAAATTATCGTCGTCACAAAGTTTCCGCGAACTTCAAACGGGAAAATCGATCTAAAAAAATTGTTCCAGATGTATTCCGATACTGACAAGGAAAGCATCAGTAAAATAATGCAATCAAATCTGCAGTTCTATCAGATGCGTTCTGAAGAAAACGAAAGGATTTCTGTTTGAAAAAACAAATCTTGACCTTCATCACTCTAGTTTCGGCAGTCATGTGTTTCAGTTTGAATACTCATGCAAACAAACCTGGGGCACCTAAAAAATTTAAGCGAGCGCTCATCATTGCTGGTGGCGGTATTGCCCCTGGCGTCGGTCTTGGACTTATCGCTGGCGCAAAGAAAATGGGTTGGAATCCCGATTTGATCATCACGACTTGTGGCGGCTCAATGTCTGGAGCAATCACAAATTCAATTCCCCATATGGACTATGCTCTTGAATATGCAAAAGGCCCCCGATTCTTTGATATATTAAGTCAGATCAGTATCGATACCAAAAGTGTCTTTGCAATGCAGAAGAAATTTGAACAAGCCAATGATGTGATTCACATACCTCAGTATTTCAAGGGAAATGTACTTGCTTTAAACGATGAAATATCCGGTTTTTTGCCCCTTCCTTATTTTGCAAGAAATTTAGATGCACCTAAAATCATTATGCTTGCTGCAAAAGCTAATTTCGGCCCACAAAATGTTGGTCAAGCTTTCACAGACAACCGTTTTACCCAAGTATTTTTCACAGATTCACAAACTGCAAATTCAATTCGAAATCTAAAATCACCAGTCAAAAAATTATTTCCTGACAGCTATTTAACAGAAAATACTTTGGTGCTCACAGATGTTTCAACTGAACAAGCTGCCAGGGCTTCCATTGCTGATCCCTATTTGATTAATCCGGGAAAAATCAATGGCGAGTATTATTTTACTGGAGCCGTAGACTTGATCCCCATCGAACTTGCTACTCAGCTTGCTGATGAAGTGATTGTCACTTATCCAACAGGACTTTTTGATGATTTCGAAAATGCAGCTATTCAAAGCACTTTTGGGTTTAATCAAACTCAAAGGGTCTTGCATGCAATTCAAAGCAAAGACGTTAAGTGGATTGATTTATCTGATGCCAGTGCAATAAAATTTGATCCCGCTGCATCGATGACTTTGACGATCTCAAATAATATTCCAAAGACCCAAAGCAAATTTGCCGAAGGCATTCAGGAACAATATGATTTGGGATTTTCACGAGTTCAAGAAGCTCTGACAGTTCAAGCAAATCATCGGAACGTGCGATCTCACATTCGAAAGCCAATTAATCCTAAACTTTTAAAAAGCTTTACATGTGAAAATGCAAATGAATGGAAAACCATTTACAATACTTCTTGCACCCAAGATTTTTGGCAAGGTTGCAACCGCAACGAACCAACATGCACTCCGATCAGATAACCGCCGACCTGCGGGCCCATTTTCAACTTCAAGACTTTCAACTTGTTTTGAAAAAGGAATGGGCAAGCACCCAGGATCAATACAGACAAAAAATTCGGCAATATATTTTCGACACTGTTCATTCTGATGAAAAAATTCTTGAATTGCATGAACGGCCTTGGATTTTAGGTCGTGGATTATCCATTTCACATAACAGAATCTGTGGCGGTTTCATGACTTCTTCGGAACATCAGCATATCGGCTTTGACATGGAGATTAACGAACGCTTGCATGTGGCAAATATCTCTCGATATTCCGTAAACAAAAATGAATCCGCCCAAGCGCCCACTGCTGCTTGCTTGTGGACCGCCAAAGAAGCTGCGTTCAAAGCTATCCCAAAGTCTGACCAACCCAACGTCATTGGTCAAATCGAAATTGGGGACTGGAATCAAATCTCGGCACATTTATTCACTTGCCGAATGATCAGAATAAAAAACAAAATAGTGATGGACTCGTTGGGCTTAGTTTCTGTTTCTGAACATCAAACCTATGCCTTCTTCAAATTGACGGAAAGGATTCCATGCGCTGGCTTTTGATCGATAAAATTGTGGAATGCGAACCCGGTGTTTCAGCCACGGGTTTGAAAACCTTTCCCCGATCAGATTTAATTTTTATGGATCATTTCCCGGGATATCCCATCGTGCCCGGTGTCTTGCAAATCGAAATGATGGCGCAAATGGGTGGAAAATGCATTGCCTTGCTTCACCGCAATGTTCTTCCGGTTTTAGGAAATGTGAAAAGTGCAAAATTTTATCAGAATGTTCATCCCGGAGATCAATGTGTGATTAAAACAAAAATTTTGAAAATTGCCAAAAGTTACGCCATGGCAGAAGGCGAAATCGAAGTCCAAGGAAAAAAAGTTTCCGCTGCCACCATTTTATTTGGCATGATGGACCGTAGCCATTTGAATTCAAATGATTTCGACGTGGTTTCCCAGGACTGGTTGAAGTCTCAAAAACTCATGACAGAAAGCCAAACATGAGCCAAGTCATTTGGAGCAAACTTTTGATTCCCGATTTGCAATCAACTCCAAGCAGTTTAAAAGACCCTTATTACCAAGACGAAGTTTTAAATGTTCTTCCCTTTTCGGAAGCAAGCGATCAAATTTCAATTCCTGATCAACGAGCCTTCCGTTCTATGAGTCGCGCATCCATATTTTTATCCCACATCTGTCAAGCAGCTGAAGAGATTTTAAAACCTTTCCTAGCGATATCACCTTTTTCTGTCGGCATTTATTGTGCTGTGGAAAATGGACCCATTGATGCTGCATCAACTCAAAAAATCATCCAGCAAAATAATGCAGTTTTATTTTCTGACTACTACCGAAAATTTAGAAATCCAAAAATGTATTTGAAACAGCTTCCGAATTTGGTTCCAGCTCAAATGGGAATATCTCTGGGAATTCAAGGCGCCATGAATGTCTACACTCATTCAACAGCTGGAAGTCTTCAAGCCCTTGAACAAGCGGAATGGGATTTAAAAAATAAAACTGTGACAGCAGCATTGGTTTGCACAGCCCATGCTTTTGATGACTTTATGGTCGTCAAACGTGAACGCTATTTTGATTCCCGCTGTTTAACCGAAGCCGCCGGTACAATTTTATTAAAACAAAATAATGAATTTACAGATTGGTCTCAACAAATAAAGAAAGACCCAAAACATTTTTTTGGAATTTCTGATACCATTGTGAATTGCATTCGAGATTTGTAACTAAACAGCTAAAAACGAACACAACGAAGGAGCCGCTAAAATGTCCCAAGCAGAAACATTACAAACCATCCAAGAAGTCATCCGCAACGTCGTTAATAATCAAAAATTGGAAGTGAAAGCAGAAAGCAAATTAATCGGAGACCTGGGTCTTGAAAGCATTGATTTATTGGATATCAGTTCAGAACTGGAAAATTCAATTGGCCAGGAACTTGATTTCAAGGAAGTGGCTGAACACATCAGCAAAAAATCAGGAAAACCTGCGGACATGAAAAGCATGCGCGTTCAGGACCTTATCGAATTTATCTCAAGAATCAAAACCAATTAAAGGCTATCAATGAAACATGATGTTGTGATCACTAGTTATGGAATTATTTCCCCCATCGGTTTGAATGCAGCGGATTTTGAGAAAAATTTATTTGCAGGAAAATCCGGTGTGAAAAGCATCCGCGGAGAATTAGTTCCCGATCACTTTCCGGTGCCTTATGCGGCTTGGATTCCCCGTCAAGTTTTGCCTCCATCAAAATTGTTTGCATCAGAAAAATCAGACCAAATTTTGAAATCTTGGCTCATGACAGAACAAGCAACAATGCAAGCTCTTCAAAATTTGAAACCATCCGATCATATTGATGCCATTGTTTTTGGGACTGCTGATGGCGTGTCCTATGAAATTGTTGAAGAGATTTTAAAATCATCCTTGCCTGAAAACTATAATTATAAAAATGTGTGCTCTGAATCTTCATTAGATATTGTACGCGACACCGCTGTTCAACTTGGTTTTAATAAAGTTCCAGATAAAAATCTGATCAGCTTAAACAGTGCTTGTGCTACAGGAAACCAAACTCTTGGCATAGCCTTTCATGGATTGCGATCAGGAAGATGGAATCGTTGCCTTGTGGGAGGTGTCGATGCCCGATGTGAAGCTAGTAATTTTTTGAATTTCTTTCTTTTAGGTGCACTCACGACAGATGACGTGGCTCCTGAAAAAGCCAGCAGACCGTTTGCCAAAGACAGATCAGGATTTGTGCGGGGTGAAGGTTCCGCAGTCCTTGTTTTAGAAACCCGAGAAGCTGCAGTTGCACGTGGTGCAAAAATATTAGGTGTGGTTTCTGGTTATGGCTGCACAAGTGATGCTTACCGATTAACTGACGGCCGCGAAGACGGTGCCTCAGTTATTGAAGCAATGAAAGCAGCATTAACAGATGCTCATTTGCAAACAAAAGATATTGATTACATCAATGCCCATGGAACTTCGACTCCGCTGAATGACAGGTTGGAAACTTTTTCGATTAAACAAGTTTTTACTGATAGGGCTTATCAAATTCCTATCAGCTCCATTAAATCACAAATCGGACATTCGACAATTGCTTCAAGCAGCATTGAAGCCATTGCTTGCCTAATGATGCTTGATAGACAAATGGTCTCACCGACGATCAATTATAATATCCCAGACCCTGAATGTGATTTAGATTATGTGCCGAACACCAGCCGCGAAGTGAAGCTCAGACACGTCCTCAGCAACAGTTTTGGGTTCGGTGGACAAAACACCTGCATGGTTTTTTCCAAGGATCAAAAATGAATCGCAAGCTTGCTCTGATCACCGGTGGAACTTCAGGCATCGGGTTTGGTATCGCAAAAAAATTAGCGACTCAATATGATCTAGCGCTCAGCTACGGCTTTGATGAAACAAAAGCCAATGAATCCTTGCAACAAATGAAATCTGAATTTCCAAATTCAAATATTCAGATTTTTAAACAATTACTCACCAATTATCAAGATTGCAAATTGTTGTTTCAAACCGTTTCTACAAGTTTTTCCCAAGGCCCTTCTATTTTAGTGAACTCAGCCGGTCGACTTGTCGACGGACTTTTTCTGCAAGCTGATTTTGAAAAATACGCATCCGTCGTAGATGAACATCTCATTGTCACGATGGCGTTAAGTCAATTGTGTTTGAAATCAATGTACAAAGACCGCTGGGGAAGAATCATTAATCTCAGTTCCATCAGTGCAAGTTTTAGTAAACGCGGACAGTCCAATTACGCTGCGGCCAAAGCCGGAATTGAAGCTTTCTCTAAAACTTTGGCTTTAGAAGTCGCTCATCGTGGCGTCACAGTGAATTGCATTGCTCCAGGTTTAATTGAAACTCCAATGACAAAAAACTTTGTTGCGCAAGTTGCAGCAAGTGATCAGCAATTAAAAAATCGAATTCCCGCGGGCCGCATGGGAAAAGCCGATGAAGTCGGGGCCTTAGCAGCATTTTTATGCTCAGAGGACGCGGCATATATGACAGGAACCATCAACGTGATTGACGGCGGCAGATCCCTCGGAGACTCATCATCATGATTACAGATAAAGTGGCAATTGTTACAGGTGGCACACGCGGCATCGGTCGCGCAATCAGTTTACAGCTTGGGCATTTAGGATATCACGTCTTTGCTTTGTACAGCCGTGATCGAACATCGGCCAGTGAACTTGAAAAAATCAGCCAAGAGCAAAAATTAAAAATTGAATGCTTGCGGGGTGATCTGACCCATCCTGAAAAATTTTTGACCCTAGTGAATGAAATCAAATCAAAAACAGATCACGTGAATGTTTTGGTCCATTCAGCGGCCAGTGGTGTTCACCGAAAAGCCATGGATCTGTCGCTGAAACATATGACTTGGACTTTTGATATCAATGTCTTTGCAATTCATCAACTGATTCAAAGTCTTGTGGAAATGATTCCCCCTGGCGGACGTATTGTCGGAGTCACGTCTTCCGGCGGAGTGCGAGTCATCCCCTATTATGCTGCTGTAGGCGCAAGCAAAGGAGCCCTTGAATCCCTGTTTCGGCATTATGCTTTTGAACTTGCACCAAAGGGAATCACAGTGAATTGCATTTGCCCGGGCCTTGTTTTAACCGATGCAGTTGAAGCTTTTCCAGATAAAGAAACTCGCCTTGATAAAACAATTGAAGCAACACCTTCTGGTCGATTAACAAATCCTGATGATGTTTCAAAAGTAGTTGCATTCTTATGCTCCGAAGCAGCGTCTCAAATCATCGGTCAAACCATTGTCGTTGATGGCGGAAAAACTCTGAGCAGTTAGGAGTTCCCATGTGCGGCATATGGATGCGAACTCGAATTCCAAACAAAATTGATTTACAGAAATTGGTTCACACCGTGTCCATTTTTTTTTCAGGGAAAGTTCCTGCTATGCTGGCAAGGCTGGCTAAAAAACGATTTTATCGTCATATCGTTGGCGAAAACTTGGACAATCAAGTCAAACTCATCACAGGTTTCATCGCAAACCAATTACGCCAAGAAATGTTTCACTCCATCGAGGTCAGAACGCCGTTTTTAGATAAAAAAGTCGCAAATTTAGTGGGACAAATTCAAACGAACTCTTTACTGCGAGGCCTGACGAAAAAGTATATCATCAGAAAAGTAGGAAAACGGCACTTAAATTTGGAACATTCACAACGTGGAAAAGACCATTTTTTGCCCCCATGAAATATTTGTATATGAAAGAAAATCGTAAAATGATCTGTGAAACAATTGATGTGATTCGAGTCAGCACTCCATGGCTCAAATGGAAATACATAGATCATTTCATTCTGTCGAACAAAATAAAGCTTTTTGAAAGGGGCCTTCCCCATGCAATTTGAGGTATTTGGAAATAAAACAAACCCAGCTCTTGTCTGCGTGCCAGGTCTTCTCGGTGGACCCGAAGATTTTCGTGCAATGACCGAAGTGTTTGAAAAAGACTACTATATCATGATCATGGATCCCAACAGCGAACGAAGAAAACTTGGCCTTTCAAATTTAACTCAAGAAGTGATGCAAGAAGTCTCTTTCAATTCTTCTGCAAACGATATTGCCGATGCTTTAAAAGACACAAATATAAATCAAGCTTACCTTTTAGGGGTCAGCCTTGGCGGAAAAATCGTCTATGATTTTGCAATTAAATTTCCCGAATTATTTCTGGGAGGCGTCATCACCGATGTCGGTCCTGGGTCCTTCGAAGATTCAGAACTGTATCGTTTCGTCGACAAGATAGTTCAAGAAACAAACCTGAATTTAACTTGGCCTGAATTAAAAATCGACTTACAAAATCGAATTGCCGATCGCAGCATGCGAAGTCTAATCCAAACCCAAATCACCTATCCAAATCAAAAACCTCCAGGTAACTGGAAAACAGCAATGAAAAATTTTCGAAAAATGCTTCACCGACAAAACATCGACGATCAATTCGAAGGATTAAAAGCAGTCGATTGCCGGTTAATAAAACAAGGCAGCACAATAGACGTGCTTCAATCCCAATACTACAGCGGAATTAGCTTATCATCAGTGCCTAAAATTCAACTTCTGAAATCCATTCGCTTGCATTCAATTTCTAATTCAAGCCACTTCATTCACATCACTCACAAACCAGTCATTCAGGATCTCGTCGCTAAAATGTTGCAGCGATGGAATCCAAGCAATTAAAACAATTGGTTTTGACTTAACGCTTTCACCACAAAGCCATTTTTTCTTCTTTGAACGCCTAAATATTGATATTGAGGGGCCTGTGCAATCCCTCGAGCAATTCCGTCAAATTGTTGCGATGAATAGGCTTAGTAAGGAAATGAGAAAAGCCGGATTGGATGGCACGGTCTCGCTCTTCTTTCATCGCGTGGGCCGTGAGCGCAACGATAGGCCCGGCGTATCCTTTGGAGCGAAGAGTTTTAACTGCTTCATGGCCGTCCATCACTGGCATTTGAATGTCCATCAGGATGACATCAAATTTTCTTGCTAAGGCTTGTTTGACACCGATGGCACCATTGTCAGCGATAGTCAATTGAGCTCCAGTTTTGTTTAATATTTTATCGATTAAATACTGATTATCTGGGGAATCTTCAACGAGCAAGACATCAAAGCCCTTCAAGTTCACAGCTTTCACTTCTGGTGAATAGCTAGTCGGAGTTATGGATTTAAGAGATTCGACCGATTTCAGTTCTACTTTTTCGGTCACTGACACTGGGATCACAACTTCAAAAATGCTACCCTTGCCAATTTGACTTTCGACTAATTCGAAATGCCCACCTAAGGCCTGGCTTAGTTTTTTTGTCAGAATTAATCCCAGCCCCGTCCCTCCGAATTTGCGAGTGGTGGAAGAATCTGCTTGGGCGAAAGCTTGGAACAAATGATTCCGTTGTTCTTCAGAAATACCTCGCCCGGTATCTGTTACAACAAATTGCAGAGCATTGTTTTTATAACTAACCAACAGCTCCACACGTCCATTTTCTGTAAACTTAATTGCATTACCAACCACATTAGATAAGATTTGTCTGACTCTTGTCGGGTCCGTAATCACTTTTTCAGGAATCTGACTATCTGATTTGAGCTGAAAAATAATTCCATTTTCCCTTGATCGGATTCCAGCCATGGAAGAAAAATCAGCCAAAAATTCAATCAACGAAAACTCCATTTTCTCGACCACCATTTTACCCGCTTCAACTTTGGTCAGATCCAAAATATCGTCGATGATTCGCAATAAGTGATTTGAGTTGCGATCAATCACCGATAAATATTTCGAAATTTCTTCGGGGGTTAGTCCTGAATCTCTCAACAGACCGACAAATCCCATAATCGCCCCCAGGGGGGATCGAATCTCGTGGGACATATTCGCAAGAAACGAAGACTTCGCTTGGCTGGCACGCTCTGCTTCATCACGAGTCGTCTGCATTTCAACGGTATATATATTTTGTTTATATTTCTCAATTTCAATATAATGAACTGCCGCTTTCGCAATTCCCGTATCGATAAAATCATGAATCAATCTCCTGGATTGTTGATCCACTTCTCCAGAAGATTCAATAGCTTCAATGATGACTCCGCGTAAAATATGGTATTCTATAATAACTTGATCCAGTGTGTATTCTGGTTGATTCGACCTTTCCTTTGCATGCTCCCTAGCCACCTCCGCATTCGTCACAGCTTCCAGTTCTGGATACAGACTCAACATTGTTTGAACCAACTGACCCAAAAATTGCGGCATTGAATCTAAAAGGGCAATCCGAGTTTGTGCTTTTGCTGCTTCAACTCGCTCGCGACATTTCTCCTGCCAAAGTTTTAAAATATCATTTTGATTTTGAGCAATACGCTGAGCAACTTCTAAAGGAATTTTTCGACTTGGTTCCTTCATCATTTGTTGCCCTTTCAAAGATTCTTACATTGCCCCAACTCACCTGATTTTCGAATACTTAATGGAGTTGGACGCTTCGTGCAAGTGCCGCCATTAAATCACCTATAGAAAAAGGTTTTTTGATGACATCTAAATTTGTTTTTGCACGAATCATTGTCGTGTTTTCTTCACCACTCATAACCAAAACAGGAATATTCTTCAGTAGAGGATCAACAAGTTGCCTTTGACGAAAATCAAAGCCACCCATGACGGGCATATTCAAGTCGAGCAAAATTGCCTCGGGCATCATTTGACAAGAATGCAAAAGATTTAGTGCTTCTTCACCATTTGATGTATACTGCGTTTTGTAGCCATTTGATTCAAGAAGCATTTTAAGCAGCATCCTTTGATCCAAGGAATCATCTACAATAAGAATGTATTTTGAGAGAGTATCTGCCATGTGCACGCAATCAACCACACCGTCAGAAGAACCGCAATCAGAATTCATTTTAGTTATTGAGATACGTGAACTTCATACTTCTTACATTTTGATAGGTGGATCATATCCCTGATGATTTTTTGGAAAAATTTCAAATAGAATTTTTAGCGATCAGTACTGACAAAACAAAAAATGGCGAATAAACCTCCGGAAGAGATGCTTTCAACCGCTGAATGTCATTCACGCCTACAGCGCTATGTGCCAGAGTATCAGCGAACTTACATCGATGAAAAACGTAAACATGGCTGGTAGCGAGTTGAATATTTAAAATGGTTGTTTTGACGTCGCCATCGCCTATGAAATGATGAAAGCGGACTTCGAAGGCGCCGGCTCAAGCATATCAAGCGTCATAGGTGCAAATCTAAACAGAATGCAATACCTGTAGCCGTTCGGCAATTGTTGATTTCCATTGTTGAAAATTTGATTTAAATTTCGATCAAATACTGTTTGCAGAACAAGATTCCGGAAATGCGTTCGGAACAGGGAATATTCGAATTTTTGGTTTCAGTAGCTATCTGATTTGAACTTTCCATTTCGTTTCAAGTGAAAGTCGCAATGGGTCTTTACTTTGAATGCACTTTCATTTTTATAAAGTAACTTATTCAGTGAAAATTTTCTGTATGATTTCTTTGTCAAAGACGTATGAATAAATCAGATCTGCCTTACATATTTCGAGCTTAAAATTTGGCAATTCATGCATTTCCAAAATGGAGATAGAAAAGACAAAGCAATTTTTTATGATTTTAGACAAATAATTTCTACAGTGTTGAAAACATTGCATCTTCAATTTAATTTATGCTACCGTTCGGAATAGACGAAGGATTATCTTTGCTCAAATATTACACAACTTGAAAGAAGCAAAAATGAATTTTGGACAATATTTAAAAAATGCGCGTATGAAACTGAATATGTCACAACTTGATGTGGCGAAAGTTCTAAAATTGGGTTCTGCCCAAAGTATTTCTGATTGGGAAAGAAATTACGGATCATCTGTCCCATTAAAAACACTAAGAAGACTTTGCAGTGTTTACCGTTTGGATGAAAACGAAGCCTTCAAACATGCGTTTGATTTTCAAAAGACCAAGCTCGAACAAAAAATGAGAAAAGAATTTTTCAAAAAGAAGAAGTAAAATAAGAATCTGCTTCTTCCTGAAAACGAAGCGAGCTTCCTTTTCAGGAAGCTCACGGGTCTAGCTCAATGGAGCATCGTTCTTATCTCTTCAACTGAATGACTTCGTTTAAAAGCTCATCCGTCGTTGTAATTGTCTTCGCATTAGCTTGGAAACCCCGCTGGTTTTGAATCATATTGACAAACTCTGTCGCCAAATCAACTGTTGATCGTTCTAAAGATTTTGCAAAGAGTTTTCCTCTTCCCGCGTTTCCTGGAGCACCCATGGCTGGACCACCTGAATCCCTAGATTCTTTTAATCGATTGTTACCGACTTTGAACATGGCTTCTGGATTTTCAAACTTCGCCAAGGCAATTTGCGCTAAATCCTGAGCCTGACCGTTTGAATAAACTGCAGTTAAGACACCTTCATCATTGAATGACAGCCCTGTAATTGTTCCAGCTGCTGCACCATCTTGCTGCCAGCTGATTAAATCTGAACCTTTTCCGTATTGCTTAGTTCCATCAAGGCCTTTTCCACCCTCGGCAATAGCATCACCGAAACTCAATTTAACTTGTTGGTTTTGCAGAGCTCCACCCGCAAAATTAAATGATTGATCAGTTGTTTCTTGAGATTCAAGCTTGCCATCAACATTAAAGATCAATTTTCCCTTACAAACTTCCGACTGCTTACCCTCTTCGCCCCCCGTGACTTCTTTTCCGTCCACCAAGCCGCGGTATTCCCATTGACGATCTGCAGTCTTATTAAAAAAGAAACTGACCAGATGTTTATTTCCCTGAGAATCATACATTTCAACGCCAGTTGAATAGTGTGATGTTGAATATGGATCATTGATATCAAAAGTTTTTGTCGGCTCAACACGAGAATCCAAATTCAAATCTAAACGCAACGATGATGTTCCCTTTGCCGGAATCAATGCTCTTGGAAATTTAACGTCATTGAGCTTATTTAGAATATTTCCTTTTTCATCTGCTTGAAAACCTTGAACACGCTGCTTATCATTCGTAACCAGATATCCTTCACGATCAAAGTGAAATGATCCATCCCGAGTATAAGACTCGCCGTCACTGCCTTTGACTTTGTAGTACCCATCACCACTGATCGCTAAATCCGTCACCTTTTCTGTTGCATCCAAATTACCTTGGGAAAGAATTGGATTTACTGAACCAATTTTCACACCGCGGCCGATCTGATTTCCGCCCAAAATCCCTTTCAAATTTTTTGAAATGATATCTTGGAATTCGGCACGACTTGCCTTAAAACCCACAGTGTTTGCATTGGCGATATTATCCCCAATAACTCCTAACGCTTCACCTTGTGCGGCTAAACCGGATACACCAGTATACAGAGACGAAAGAATACCCATAACCAAGACCTCCATGTCTTTCATTGTTAAACATTCAGTTTAACTTTTTAATTGGAGGGCCCCCTCGATGAGGACCAGCCCTACTTTATTTTTAATTCAACACTACATGACAATCGTACTATCAATATTCGTAAAAACATTCTCCTTCAATGCCGCTTTGTCCATCACTGTGACTACCGTATTATTTTTGACACTAACAATCAGCGCAGCCTTATCAGTTAAAATTAGTGAATCTTTAGATCCTTTAGCAGCAGCTCGCTTCACTGCTTCATTGATCTGATTCAATTCCGCCTGGTTAAAAAAAACACCCCGTGAGGTCATTCGATCAACAGCGTGATTTGAAAACTTCAGCGAATTCACTTGAGCCGGCGAAGCGGCCGTTGGCGCAGCTTTTGACAACTCGTTTTGTAGAGTCTCTTGGAAACTGCCGGGACCTGTTGGATTCAACTTTGATTTATCATTCCCGATAGGCGAAATACCTCCGCCCTGAATGATATTTTCAAATCCTTGAATCTTTTTCAGATCCATCTATTTCGCTTCCTTTGCAACTTTGGCCATCATTTCTGACGACATTCCTACTTGCCCCATGATCTGTCCCAAGTTTGCTTGGGGATTGGCTGCTGGAGCTCCGGCCTTTTCTTTATTCTGCGCTTCGCCGTTCATTGATTTCAAGTCCGGTTGCACCGGTTGTTCAATATTCTGGTCATTCTGTTGATCACCTAACTTTGGATCAGTGATCTTTTTGACATCTCTCAACCGCACCGTTTGTTTGCCAACCATCAACACTGGCCCTTCACTTGTAAAGTTTACTCCTGTAATCAGTCCATCGAAAGCTGTTTTCACTGCTATTTTTTGACCTTGAGCGGATTTTGCTTCAGCTAAGAATTGATAATTTCCCGCAGGAACAACGCGGCCTGTTTCATCCTGGCCATTCCATGTCAGCGAGTTGTCGCCCTTTTTAAGGTTGTTTAATTCGTATGTTCTAATAATTGCGCCATCCGGATTTTTTATTCGCACAGTGACATTAGCTTCTGTTGGAATTTCAAATTTGAAATCGTGATCACGGTCGTCTTTTGTTCGAACAACATCTGTTGAATCACCAGCAACGGATCTGCCGATTAAGCTTAATGCTTGAAACTGTTCTGCAGGTTTTGCTGCATTTTTCATTTCTGTTAAGGTACCATTCATATTTTGCATTTGCTCTAGGCTGGAAAAATTCGCCAGCTGAGCTGCCATTTCATGGGATTTCATTGGATTTGTTGGATCTTGATTTTTCATTTGTGCGAGCATCAATTTAAAAAATGCATCTTTATCAAGCTGACTGTTTCCTACTGCACGTATCTTTTTGGATGGATCAATATAATTTTTATCAGCGACTTTGTTTAAGACAGCTCCGATGTCCTCGCCGCCAACTTTTTCAATATCCTTGGCACTTAAAGTTTTCACTTGATCATTGGAAGATTTCATTTCGCCAACAGTATTGCCGAAAGCTTTTGTATCCCGACTCACATTCATTGTGCCCATTTTCATCTCCTCAAAAAATAACCCTCTCTAAAGACAAGAGGGCTATGATTAGAATAACATAGGACAAAAAGACTTTACCCAACAAATTATGCGACCAAGTTCAATCCACGACCTTTGCCTTCAAAACGTCTTGCCTGATTTGAAGTGATTGGTCCCAATGGATCTTTGTCCTGGGTTGCATATTTTTTTGCATTCGGAAACTCGAATAAACCATCTCGCTGTGATCTGTTGCCAAAGCTTTCTTGAAATTGATTCCAAAATTGCTTGGTTCCCTCACGCTGCTGAAATCCCAGATTCGTTTGGGTTTGCTGATTATTATTATCAGTGTTCAAACTCTGAACGTAATCAACTTTCATACTATCGACAGTTAGTTTTTGCGAATGTAAACTTTGCTTTAAGTCAGCAAAACTGGATTCAATCAGACTCTTTGCTTC
>JBKCTJ010000159.1:0-3667 GCA_046318875.1 Pseudobdellovibrionaceae bacterium
TCATGACAAGTCTTCAGTCATAATTCATAAAATTGTGTCTTAATCCTGATATTGGAAAACGATATGCCTCAACAATAGAGCCAATGATCCAAATGGCTTTCGCAAATGTTGAAAAACTTATTCCACCCTTTTGATTGAACAAATATTATATTCTTTGGACAAAAGTCAGAAATTTTTGAGCTTTTTTAAAATTGCAAGCATTCTGGATCTGGAACAACAATCGTTAAATGCTGATTGTTGTTCGGTTGCCACCACAATGCATAGCCGCACTTTAACGGCTATGCATCAACTTAGAAGGGTTTTATTCATTCCCAATTTAAAAAGTGGAATTTGTTTTGTCGATAAATTTTGAAATCTTTGAAAGGTGGAGGAAAACCCGTTGTCTTTGACCACGCTGCCACCACTTTAACAAATCCAGCAACTCCCAACCCAAACCATCGATTCCATGATTCAAGACCAAAGTTTCAGATGGGTCAGTAGTCTGATCGATCGTCAACTTCGAAGATAGGAAATCGTCTTGGTCTTTTATAGAGATATAAGGTTTCCTTAACTTGAAGTCGAAAGTTGAGGAAAAAAGATGAATTTCTGCGGAGACAAAGTTGTCGTAGATTGTTTTTTTAAATTTTACATTCGGTGTAAAGTCTTTCCCGAAAGTGTGCATTGTTGGAAAGAATTTCGGTTCGAAAAGTTCTTGTGCTGCCAGCTCAAAACAATCTTTCTCCGCAAATGCTACTAAATCAATATCAGAAAAACGATCAGGATTGCCTCTAGCGAAGGATCCTACGATAACAGCTGCTTTGATTGAATCTGAACCAACAATGAGATGACGATAAGAATCGATCAAGGAAAGATGATGAGTTAACAAGGATTTGTTTTCTAGAAAGTTAATTTCCATTTTAGGTAAAGCGATTTCCGTATTTTACAAAATTTTTATTGAATACCGGTACATTCATATTGGTGGGTTCCGTTGGGTTTTCCGCTTTCAATCAAAGGGTTTTCAATAATCGCAAATAAAGACAAGGGCCCCGAGGCACACCACCGGGGGTTTAGGGCAGCCCCTACTATAGCGAGCCCGATCCTTACTCTAAATCGGGCTTCTAAAAAATTTGAGAGGACACTATGCTTTTTAACAATCGCCGTCAATAGACTGTTCCTTAGGTTTACGATTATTGTCTAATCCAGTAACAGATATCTGAAGGATTTTGAATCCTTGCTCTCAATTCAATGACGCTTTCTGATCTTACTACACGTTTCACGATGGAGACGCTCTCATTTGAATCAACGAAATTGCAAATTGGGAGTTCCGCAATTTGCCCAAGCTTTCCTCGAGTGACCACGAGGTTGGAATCTAAAGTGAGAGGCCCTTGGAATATTGCCCGATTTGCCGATCCCAAGTTAGTGTAAACAGAAGCTAATCCCGAGCCGAAATACACATTGTATTGATTTTGGGGGGTCACTATTTTAGCCAGACTAATATCAACACGTTCATAGACGATCTGAGGTATCAAAACTGTAGGCCGCATACCCTGGGGAGTTTGCAATCGACCTGGCATTGAAGTGAGCAACTTGCCTCGGAAGACTTCGCGATCTCTTGATGTTGAAGAACTCGAGTTGAACAAAGGCAAAAAGTCAACTTCAGATGAGCTTGCAAAGTGAGCTCGAGATCCTACAAAATTCAATTCTATATCTCTCTCAAAAGTCCCTTTTACGATTTGCTCATCCGGAGAAAATGAAGCACTTTGGAGTTTTGGACATTCTTCATTGCTATCCCGGTGGTAATACTTTCTTCCTAAACAAATGCGACTTGCTTCGACAAAAGTTCGCGGTTTACTCAGGACCTTGTAAGTTTTGAGCTTAGGAGTTGAATTTGATTCTGGCGGATTGGCTGCATAAAAGCTCAGTTCGCCTTGAATTTTAACAACAACAGTGGGTGATAAATTCATGATCTGAAAAATTCCGTGAATCCCATAAGTTTGATCGAGAAAGTTTTCTTCGTAAACTTGAAACTCCAAACGATCATTGAACGTCATACCAAAATCCCATTTTGCTGTCGGGCTCTCTAAACGTATTCCATTTGGTACGGATTGATTGTTTTGACTGATATAATTGAACTTCACCTTGTACTGAGGAGAATTGTTTTCCATTCGATTCATATATCGAAAATTGAATCTTGGTGTGTCAATTCGTGCAATGCAAGAATCGATTTGCGCAGGTGAACTGAATTGGCCCTGGCTTTGGTTCCAGCCTAAGATTGTGAGGGGTTGATTTTTGAGACAAATGTATTCTTGTTGATCATAAGTGTATCGAAATTCTTCGCTTTTGACCGTGCCTGTTTGGAAATTGATCGAATTGATTCCGAAGGGGAGTCCAACGATTGTGCCTGGTAGATTATTGCCTTCAATATCCACAAGTCGATTTTGTGCAATTTGAATTAAAAAATTTGGCCGCGAAGCACAAGGTATGTAAAGTTGCTGGCGGTGATTATAAATGCCGCAGGCCTCAACGCGTTTATTGCTGTAGACCCCGAGAGTTCCATAAGAAGATGAAATGGTTTGAGCTTTCTCATTTGAAATGATGAAAACATTTTCATTTCCAATAAAACTCAATTCAACATTAAATCCAGTGCGAAGTTGAAGTGAGTCAAATTGAACAGAGTGCGAAGAAAGAATTGTTCTGTTGTACAGCCTCGTGTTTATCGAATTTCTTTGCCCAAGATCAATGGCTTCCGAATAAATTAACTCATGCGTGATGAGCGCTGCCTTATTACTTTCGCTGAGCCGCTCAAAAAGAGGTCGGTTGATCAAGAGTTTTTTTCTTCCGTTCAGTCTTGATTGAATGGCGATTTGTTTGACTTCACATCCATTGGGAACAATCAAATGCTGCGAATCGGGGATGTCTTGCAAGTCCTCGTTGGTCCATTCCGTATTGTTCGTGAGCTCTATAAAGTTCTCACGAAATATTTTCCCTCGGAGCGGATATCGTCCGTCCAAAAACGTAAGGTAAGAAGAAATTTTTTGTGTGAATGAGATGCTCCCTCTGTCGAAAATCGTTTCAGTTTTATTGTCAAAAAACTCAAGCTCATAGACATCGAGAACTTTGATGTTCCTGCCTCCGCAATCCATGACGTCTCCGCCATTGCCTACGGTGCTTGTTCCCGCATTAAGATTGATGGAAGCAAGGAGCAAGTGAGTGAATAAAAGTTGTTTAATAGCTGGTTTCATAAATTTCCTACCTTTGATTTTCTTCAACAACGACGATGGCATGAACCTGACAGTCGCGGCGTATTGTGAGAGTTGAGTTTCTTTGATCGAAAGTAATGCAGTCAATTCTTTCATTTTGCGTCGAGGCGCTGATGGAAATGAGAGGATTAATGTGTTTGATTTGTTTACCACGAAAGGAAAAAGTTCTATCAGCTAAACTAGCTTCTATAGTTTCAGTAATGAAAAAACTCGAGATCGTTTTTTGCCGACCAGATGGCGCGATTTTGTTGAGTCGATTCGAGTGATCATATTCACGGTATTCCAATGGCCCGCGACATCCTTGGCTGCCATGAGGAAACATTCCAGAGACATTTGCCGAAGTGGAAGCAAATGGAAAATTCAGGCACGGAGAAAGACGGTTCGAATTCTCATAGTAACGGTACCGTTTAAGAATGCCTCCGATTGCT
>JBKCTJ010000160.1:0-3466 GCA_046318875.1 Pseudobdellovibrionaceae bacterium
CCTGAATATTCAATTTCAAAGGAAACCCGTTTTGATTTTGCCCTTGGCAATCAAACCTTCGAAGTTGAAAAAAAATCGAAATTGGCCAAACCAAAAACTGGACCTATCCATTTGATCGAAGTCAAAAATGTGACCATGCTGGAAAAGCGTGGCGATTCAAAAATCGCATTATTTCCCGACTCTATCACTGAGAGGGGACAAAAACACATGCGAGAACTAGGCGAAATGTCCCAACGAGGATTTTCATCAGAAATTGTTTATTTCATCCAAAGGTCTGATGCCGAAAGCTTCGATGTCGCAGACCACATCGACCCCGAATACGCAAAAATCTACCGGACCGTGACCAAAGGTCAGGTTAAGGTATCTTTGGCTTACGGGAATTTTCAGCGGGATGGGTTGAGTTTGAAGATTCAGCCTTTGTCGATCTAGTTTCGCTATTGCATCGACATAAAGCTAGGTTTCCATCAATGATATCGACAAAAAAAGCTGTGTCTGTTAGAATGAGGTAATCGAATTATTGTTGAGGGAGTCATATGAAATTACTTTTTGTGTTCTTAACTCTTTTTCTATACCTAAACAAAGGATTGACTGAGAAAAAATCTCAGGATCCCTTGCTGAAACTCCCTACACACGCAGAATTTAAACGCTTAAAGCAAAGTCAAAAAATAGAATTAGTTTTAGGCCTCCAAGAATTTGTGTCAAGTTTGTCTAGGGATCCAAGTTTCAAGCCAAGCGCGATTGTACCTAAAGAAAAATTAGACATGTTTGTTCTTCTATTCGAGCAATCGCTAATCCAGGAAGCTCAGGCACAGAATGGAAATGAAGGCGAAGCGGAAGGTCAAAGACTTTTGCAACTTCAACAACGAGCCGCCTCACTCCGGGAGCGCATGAGTGTGGAGCAAACGCTGCTAGCAGCAGAAGAATTGAGGTTGGCAAATTTGGAAGATGCAGAAAACGAACGACTCAGAGATGTTCCGACAGGAGCAAGTCGGCTTCCGCCGGCAGAATTACTTGAGCAAAGGCGCCTTGTCCAGAGATTGCGAGCGCGTATGACAGAGCAACAGCAAGGGTTAACAGCTGCAGAAGGGATGGCTCGGGGACTATCAGGAGCTAGAGGTCGCCAAGAGTCAGCAGTAATTCCTGGAACTCCTCCCCCTCCTGGTCAGAAATATTCATGTATCTATGCAGGTTTTGGAATTCCTGATTCAGCACCTTGTCGCGCGCCATTTGAATGGACGGGTAAACTTTCCGCCCAAGCACCGGCAGTTAAATTATCGTGCAGAGAAGCTACAAATGCCAATGCGACCCCACCAGTGGTTGGAAGTACCGATATCAACTTGAAGGTGCTTTGCAATCCAGTTCTCTTCGGTACGAACGAAGGAAATCCTATTTGTGTTAACCAAAATGCAGATGCCACTCGAGCATGTTTAGCGCGGTCAACAAGTCTGAATAATTTAGACAAAGTCATCGCGATCATTGAAGCTAATCCAGAACAGTATACTAGCTTGATGGAGATGTACGGGCGACTTTGCCAAGGAGCATCTGCTACTCAGATTGCCGATTATCTTGAAACAAACCGTGAAATTGTTTTAAGACGTTCTACGCCGCCAGCACGAATTAACGATATCAGTGTGACATGCGAAAGATTCAGAGATCAATACGCTCGAGTTTATGAAAGAGCCGGCGCATCGGGACGACGTGGGTCTGTGAATGTTGATCCCGCAACGGGACGACGATAGTTTTTAAAGACCGACTTAAGAATAAAGCTACAATAGCAAAACTGATATGATATCCGTCGATTTTACCTTCAAATCGACGGATATCATGTCAAAAAGAATTCTTCCTATTCTATCTAAATCGTTCTTTTTGCTTTGTGCAAGAACCTAGTTTATCCCATCTAAAAATTCGTTGAGGCTATGTTTCAAGGGAAAATCGTATAACTAGAAAACATTAAAAAGGTAAACCAAACTCAATTAGTAGAATATCTGACAACAAATCGTGAAAGAGTTTTGCGTGATAGACCGCCAGCGCGATATTCTCCTGTGGAAAAGAATAGAGTAATTTAAAACAGCAAAACTGACGTGACTTCCGTCAATTTTACGGTAAAATCGACGGATATGACGTCAAAACGAATGCTTCCTATTCCAACCAAATCGTTCTTTTTGCTTGGTCCGAGGGCCACCGGAAAATCGACTTGGCTCCGGGATCAAGTAAAGCCGGATTTTATGATTGATCTTTTGAGATCTAGAGATTTTCGAGATTATTCAACGGATTTGAATCTTTTGCGCGAGGTCATTGAAGCCAACCCCAAATATAAAGTGGTCGTCATCGACGAAATCCAGAAGTTGCCAGAACTTCTGGATGAGGTCCATTCGCTTATTTTTGATTTCAAAAATAAAATTCAATTTATACTGACAGGCTCTTCTGCTCGAAAGTTAAAAAAAAACAACGTGAACCTTCTGGCAGGTCGAGCTCTTGTTCGAAACTTCCATCAGTTTTCTTACTTAGAGATTAAAGAGCAATTTGATTTGGTTCCTTGTCTGAAATTTGGAATGTTACCTGAAGTCTGGAATCTCGAAACTGAAGCAGAAAAAAAGGATTATCTTTTCTCGTATGTAGATACATACTTGAAAGAGGAAATCCAGCAAGAAGCTGCTGTTCGGAATTTGCCGAGTTACATTAAATTTTTAGAACATTTTTCCTTTAGAAATTCGAAAGTCATCAATTTGCAAAATATTTCTAGTGAGATTGGAGTTGCTAGAACCACGATCGTTGGATATTTGGAAATCCTAGAGCAGACACTTCTTGGTTTTAAAATTTCACCACTTCATCTTAAAGCAAAAGTAAAAGAAGTTTCTACTCCAAAGTTTTATTTTTTCGATACGGGCGTAGTGAGGGGGCTTTCCAAAAATCTGGATCAAGATTTGGAAGATCAAAAGGGAAGTCTGTTTGAAACTTATGTTCTGCAAGAGATCAGAACTTATTCAGATTATTTTCAGGCCCGCTTTGATATTCATTATTGGGGGACCCCTGGGCAAAACGAGGTTGATTTTGTTTTATCAAAGGGAAGAATTCGAGTGGGAATTGAAGTGAAGTCTTCACGAGTCTGGTCGAAGGATTTTAATAGAGGCCTAAAAACGCTGATTGATGCTGGAAAAATTCGGGATGCATATGGCGTCTATTTGGGCCAAGAGGTTATTCAAAAGGACGGGGTCCTAGTTTACCCCATCAAAAAATTCGTTGAAGCCTTGTTTCAAGGGAAAATTTTATAATTAAAAAACCTCAAATAAGTAAGGACTAAATCTAAGACCAAACTCAATGCCCCAAGTGATGGGCTTGATGGTGCCCAGAACACAAAATGATCAAATTGTTGATATGATTTGTTCCTCCTTGAGAGAGCGGTTGGATGTGATGAATATGCAAATGCCTTCGCTGCTGACACCTTTGTCCCAGCTCATCAATGTGT
>JBKCTJ010000161.1:0-44128 GCA_046318875.1 Pseudobdellovibrionaceae bacterium
GAGTCAGTGTTCACACATTGATGAGCTGGGACAAAGGTGCCAGCAGCGAAGGCATTTGCATATTCATCACATCCAACCGCTCTCTCAAGGAGGAACAAATCATATCAACAATTTGATCATTTTGTGTTCTGGGCACCATCAAGCCCATCACTTGGGGCATTGAGTTTGGTCATATACTTCGATCTCAATTACAGGTCTCAATTACAGGTCTCAATTATCTGAGGAAGAATTTGATTCTGATTGCAGAAAAGGTAGTCCAGAACCGAATCTTTTTATTCACACACAGTTTCAGTTTTTCTATGAATTTTAACTTGATTGTTACTTCACCAAAATCAAAGCCGACGAACCTGCGCTTTTTCCGCACAGCCATCAGATGCAGTTAAATTTATTTTTTGCCGTTCGTTGGAATGCCAATTCCTGACCAAACTGTAGTTTGATAGGAACCACTTCTGACTTTTTCAGGAGTCAATTTCACATCCACCAAAGAATTATACCCACCTTGAGCGGCAAAAAATGCCAACCTTAAAAGTGTTTCTTCATAGTCATTGCACTTAACAACTTGCACAGCTTTTTCAGTTCTTTTAAACAATCGAGTTTCTTTACCTTGAGTATTATTAAAAACATTAACGGCTTTCGCTCGCTCGATAATTTCATTGTATTCCGCAAGTGGAGTTTCAACTTTTTCTCGGAAGCAATGAGCACAGTAAAGAGTCTTTGAAAGCTCTTTGGGGATTTTGGCTAAAAATGAAAACTGGCCTTCATCTAAAATCACTGCACAGGTTTTACAGGTAACAGCCTTACACAATTCGCAATGAAGGGTGGCTTTTAATTTTCCGCAGGACTGACAGGATTGCTCACTCATATGCCAAATACCTACCATGACGACAGGTCAAAACTCTATGAGTAAATTAAACTCGAGCTGTTTTGGAAGGATGGCCTTTCAAATTTTCACGATTTAATGGATTAATTAAGGAGGCTACGGCGGGAACAATTTAAATTCGATAAATGAGCGATGGGCTCACCTTATCAAATAAGCTGCCCACATCGCTCCTTTTTTTGATGGAGCTCAAATATCTAAAATTCTTTCAAAAAGAGTCTGCCCCCGGGTCCCAATGCATTGAAGGTTCATTTCGCAACCTAGACCTTGCGGAGTTGACCTGATGAAAAGAAAGTTTTTAGAAGCCGAGGCTACAATTCTTCGCGAATTCGAAATAATCTGCAAAATACCGGGAAAATTCCGACTATGAACTGCACTGGAAGTCAGTTCATATGTATTATAACCCAAAACAGTATCCTCAATTTGTGAAATTTCGCTAAAATGAACGTCTCCAGAAGCAAAGACCACTCGGGATGCGGCAGAAGATAAAGCTTTCATAAATCCCTGAAATTGCTTTTGATGGCTTCCTGCAATGGATTCCGTAAAGCTGGAATCCAAGAAAAACTGACTTCCATTAAATATCATCGTGGGACCTTGATGAGACTGAATGAGATTGAGCATCCAATCTTCTTGCTCTTTTCCCCAGTGAGCATATCTGTCCTCAGATCCTTTTCGGAGTCTGAAGCTGCGGTCATCTGCCAGGATAAACAAGTGTGTTCCAAAATAATGTGCTGTGCTTACCCCTGGTCCAAAAGCGATATTGCCTGAGCCTCCGGCATCTTGAGCAAAAAAAGTTTTAAAGTTTTTCTGCGATTCCTTCACAAAAGGATACGCCTCAGAGTCACCGTTATTCATTCCAAAATCATGATCATCCCAAGTGGCTATGACTGGAATCAATTTTGGAGCATAATAAATTTCAAGTGCTTGTCGGGCAATACAGAACTTCTTCCAAAGATGAGCGGTATCCGCAATGCCGTTTGAGGCACCGCGGTCTGCATAAACAGAATCTCCGATAAAAACGATGACGTCGGGGTTTTTCAAAAAGAGGCTTTGCCAAACTTCACTCGAAGCTCGGTCTTCATCGAGACAAGAGCAAATTGCAAACTGAAGCGAAGTTTTGGAGGTATCGAGAGTGTGAAACTCCCTACTCTCGATAATCACACTTGTCTCTAGATCCAGAACTCTCAAGGAATAATTTGCTTCTAAGCTTAATGAGGAAACCTGAATCTTAGTCACTTGCAGAGGATGATTTTCAAACTGAATTGAATTTTGCTGATGTTCATAAACAATACTTGTTTTGTTATCCTGAATATAAAAACGCAGATTTTTCTTACTTTCATGCAGAATGGAAAATTGAGTCGAAGTTGAATCCGTTGCTCCTTGTAAAATCGAAAGACCTTTTCTTTGGATTCGATTACGGGCAGACTGACTTTCAGATTGGGCCTTTGAAGGCACAGCAAGAGTTGCTATGGCCGCAGCCTTTGCAATTCCAATTTGCATAAAATGTCTTCGTCGCATTTTCATCCATGATCCTTTGTGAAGTTTGAATCTCTCATAACTTCAGCAAAACAATGTGTCCGAAGATAGTTAAGATATCGTTAGTCACAGCTCCTAGAATTTCAAATTTGAATGGGTAAGACAAGGCAATTGCTCAATCGGTAATCAAATGCAGCATACGCACATTCATTGCTTGAGTTTGCTAAAAAAGTATTCACAAAATGAAGAGAATTATTTCGAGGAGCCCAAACCATGACGTTTCAAGCTAGCCGTCTTTCAATATTTTTGCCTTTCTCCGTTTTCCTTTTCACAGTCAGTGGTTTTGGCCAAACCCCTAAAACGCCTGGAAATCCAACAGCAATAGAGGAAACGACAACACAAGACGCTCTTATTGTTGAGCCAGAAAAACCAGCTCTCGTCCCGGCGAAGAAAAATGTGGAATCTCAGAAAGCCTCAGCAACTAAACAATCTACCAATGATGCGCAATATGGCTTTCATTTTTCAGCGGGTTTTCCCAGTGGTTATGGTGCTGGCCTTGATTATCAGACAGCAGATTTGCAATGGGGATTCGGTGCAGAAGTCTCGGGCTTTTCTTTGAAAAGCGGAACAGCACCGGAAGTGAAAGCTGCACTTTCGCAAATCAAAATCAGCGGGAGGTACCACCCGTGGGCTGGCAGTTTCTACACGGGTCTTCACTTAGGTGCTCAAACAACAACCTTTGAAGGAACAGATACTTACTTGGGCCAAAAACTGACTGCAAAAATGGAAATCAAAAATAATTTCTTAACACCACACATAGGCTGGCAGTGGATTTTTGATTCAGGAATTTTGCTTGGCTTTGAATTAGGGGCTCAAGTGAATACTGGGGCTAAGACAAATCTAACAGAACCAACTACGAATACTTTGATTTTAGAAGATGCTAGCTACAAAGAAGATAAAAAGAAAATCGAAGACGAAGCGAAAAAGTTTGGGGAATCAACACTGCCTCACCTTATTCTGTTGCGACTTGGTTATATGTTTTAGTTTTTCCCGAAAACATAGAGCCGCATCAATTCTTTGATCTTGGTTTGATACTTAATTCCTTCAATTTCAGTTTTTGATCGAAACAGTTTCAAAAGATCAGTCGGAACTTTCAGACTAATAAGTTTTGATTCCGAATGACCAATAGACGAACTCAGAATACGAAACGATTCTAAAAATTCCGCGATTTCTTGAGTGGACATTTTATTTTTTAAATCTTCAGACTTAAAATTTTGAAGTGCTTTTCGAGGAATTGTAGAGTTAGTTTTCAACTGCTTCTTTCCTTGATTATAAGATTTTAATTTACTTTTCAAACTCAGCTCTTTTCATCAGCTTGCTCACTTCGAATTTTTTCCAAAGCACCGACATCTTGAAGATCTTGAGGTCTTCCGCTTTCTTTTTTCATCGTGATCAGATCATCGATAGACAAAATATCAATACTCACACCCGATATTTTTTTTTGCACGGTCTTCAGTTGCTTCAGATCCTTGGTCAAAACAATATCGACGATTCGAGACGGAAGCTTTGGATCAACAAAGCTCCACGCGATTAAATTTCTTTTTTCGATATACTCAAGGCGAAACAAAATGACTTCTTTTGCTGTTAAGGGAAGCCTTGATACCAAATTAATTTGATTCAGTGCTTTGACGGCTCGACTAAAATCTTCCACGGTTAAGTTGATAACTAAATCAACATCCACTGTTCCACGGACAGCACCGTGCAAGGCTACGGCATAGCCCCCAACGACAGCATATTTAACTTTGTTTTTTTTAAAAACTTGACAGACTTCAAGTAGAAACATCTCCAAAGTATATACCGGTATGTACTTTAATGCAACACCTAGCTTTAAATCTGCATCACCAGCATGCTCGTCAGTCTGGCTTCAATCGATTTGTTTAATATCATCCCAAGGATAAACATCAGCAATTTCTTTCCAAGAAATCAACCGAATCCCTTCGCTTCGAATCAGCTCTTGAAATTCTGGATCCATCAGAATTCGAGCTTCGTGGTCGCGAAAGACTTGCGAAACATTGTTGACGACGACACCTGCCCTGAAGTCAAAATCGGAAAAAGTGGGATGCATAACAATCAGCGAAACTCCGGCTTCTAAAGATCGAATCACTTCAGCATATTGATTTTTTCTTGTCTCATAAGAAACCACGCCTGCGGGAGGTGGAAGCATATAAAAATCATCAACAAAAAGATAACCGGCATCTTCAGCTATTTTTAATTGGGATTGAATGAGGGGGGACAAAAAATAATTTGCAAATCCCAACAATTGTCGAGTTCCACCGGCAAGCCGAGGAAGAAAAGGCACCACTCTATATTTTTTTGCCAACTTCAAATACGACTTAAACCATGAGGGTTTAAAAAATGCACTTCCCATATGGGAGTCCAAATGGCTCGGCGACATTCCCAATTCGAACCCTTTAAGAATTTGCGCTTCCATTTCTTTTTCTATTTCTTGAGACGATCCTCTGAGCAATTGATTGAGGATTGTCTGTAAATTTCCTCTAGAATCAACAAGACTTGGAACCTGATCAACTGACGAAGCCGGAGACCAAGGACGATTTGCAAATTCGCTCGAAAGAGTGAGATGTATTCCCAGATCAACACGCCCCTTTAAAACAGAAGTGACACTTTGAGCTTGCGGACCCGAAGTCATCACACTTCCTGATTTTGCAACTCCCGCTGCAAAAACCTGCTGAGCTGCTCGTGTGGTTGAATCAAAATTTCCAAGGTCATCCACATTCAAAATCAATAACTTTTGCTCCCGAGGAAAACCCAATCTTTCATTCAAGTTTTTTCCAAATGAAAAAGAACAAAATCCCAAAATGAGAAAAAAGATCGTCTTCCGTAGCAAAAATAAGTTCCCTTGTGTTGGTTCATTAGACAGTTCTTGTGGAAAAAATCTCATGGCCTCGATCCTCGCTTTATCCAATTAGGACTTCAAGAACAGTGCCGATAAACTCCTGAAATTTTCTTTGCATCAAAAACATTAAACAAACCGGACTCCTTGATGACTTTAGAGATTGTGAATGGCCTGCCACAACATGAGCAAGCACCACCGCAAGGGTGAAACTTATTTTCAATTAATCGAACGGAATCTGACGCGTTTAGGTGCTGCGTTTTCACCAAGGCGTTTTTTGCGGTCTTCTTCGTATTCAGCGAAATTCCCCGAAAATAAATTTACCTTTGAATCGCCTTCAAAAGCCAAAATATGCGTACAGCAACGATCTAAAAACCATCGATCGTGAGAAATCACAACAACAGATCCACCAAATTCCAACAGAGCTTCTTCCAGTGCGCGCATCGTGTTCACATCCAAATCGTTTGTTGGCTCATCCAGCAACAGCAAATTTGCACCTTCTTTAAAAATTTTCGCCATGTTCACTCGGTTTCGCTCCCCACCGGAAAGCGTTCCCACTTTTTTCTGCTGATCTGTTCCTGAAAAGGCAAACCATGAACAATACTGTCTTGAATTGATTTCACGATTGCCAAGATTAATCACATCATTGCCGCCAGAAAGCTCTTCCCAAACGGTTTTGTTGCCATCAAGAGTTTCTCGCGTTTGATCCACGTAGGCCATTTTCACAGTTTCTCCGACTTTGAAACTTCCAGAATCTGGTTTTTCTTTTCCAGTGATCATTTTAAATAATGTTGTTTTACCCACGCCATTTGGTCCGATGACCCCAACGATGGCACCACGTGGAATTGTAAAAGACACTTGATCAAATAAAATTTTGCTTCCATAACCTTTGGTGACATCTTTTGCTTCGATAACGATATCACCTAAGCGCGGTCCCGCTGGAATAAAGATCTGCATTTCTTGAAGTTTTTCTGGAGATGGCTCTTTAATTAAATTTTCCTAGGCAGAAATTCGGGCTTTGGCTTTTGCATGGCGAGCTTTCGCCCCCATGCGAATCCATTCTAATTCTTTTTCGAGAGTTCGCTGCTTTCGAGATTGTTCTTTTTGTTCCTGAGCCAGTCGCTTGTCTTTTTGATCCAACCAAGAGGAATAGTTTCCCTTCCAAGGAATGCCTTCACCCCTATCCAATTCTAAAATCCAACCGGCAACATTATCCAAAAAGTAACGATCATGGGTCACAGCGATGACTGTGCCCGGAAACTTTGCGAGATAAAGTTCTAACCAACCAACAGACTCTGCATCCAAGTGATTCGTCGGCTCATCCAAAAGTAAAATATCTGGATTGGACATTAACAATCGGCAAAGAGCCACTCGGCGTTTTTCACCTCCGGAAAGATGTGCAACATTTAAATCTGGATCTGGACAGCGAAGGGCATCCATGGCGATTTCAATTTTTTGATCAACTTCCCAACCGCCAAGGGCTTCAATTTTTTCTTGAACTTCTCCTTGTTTTTCTATGAGGCGATTCATTTCATCGGGATCCAAATCAGGATCATTAAATTTTTCAGTAATGCCATTGAATTCCTTCATCAACTTTGGCAAGACACCCATACCTGAAAAAATATTTTCTTTCACAGTGAGCTCGTCATTTAATTTGGGTTCTTGTTCCAAATAACCCACTTGAAGTGCCTTCGAAGGAAAAGCTTCGCCGATAAAATCCTGATCGACTCCTGCCATGATCTTTAGAAGTGTGGATTTTCCCGAACCATTCAGTCCTAGAACTCCGATTTTTGCCCCATAAAAATACGAGAGGTAAATATTCTTCAAAACATAACGTGTCGGCGGATAGACTTTCGAAACGCCCTTCATCGTGTAAATGATTTCTTGAGACATACTTTTCCCCTTTTCAAATGATATAAAAAAATGCGAGACTATTTATTCCATGAACGACGAAAAAAGTAAAACATCAATTGTATGGCAGCATATTGACCAGGATCTGAACCAAGCGCTTAACGACTGGCATGCCCTAGAAGAAAAGCTCCAAGGCAAACAGAGCCCTGATGACATTAAATTCCTCGAAATTAAAAAATTAATCCGCCAGATTCAAGAACAAATGAAGGATCTTTGAGCATGCAGTACTCTCTTCAAAAAAATATTTATTTGACGGCTTTCATTCTTGTTTCTTTGACCTTTGGCTGTGAGAAAAAGCAGACGAAGGATGTCACCACTCAGCCGGCGCTTTCAACTTCAGCGCCACCAGGCGCAACAGCTCCAGCTAGGACAATGGACGCTCCGGCGCAAAAGTCAGATGATCCAAAGTCTTTGCTCAATCAAATTGAATATCTGTATCCGATGGCCACATTTTTTTCTGCAGCTTTGGATGATTCTTTGAAAGATGAAAATCTTCTGAAAAATTATTGCGATATTCAACCCGAACAAATCACTCTTTATTCCATGGCTATCAAAGCGCGCATCGACGATTGGATGATGAACAAAAAATTTTCTGAATTTCCTGATGTCCAGCTTTGTGCTCAAAACTGCATCTGTGATCTGTACATTGATTTAAGTGAAAATATTTTGCCAGAAGCTAAAAAAAGAACCGAAGTCACCCAATTGGCAAAGGCTTTGCAAAAAAGGCAAAGGACATCAGCCTGTTTGAAACTGATTCCAGATTTTTGCCAATCAAAGGAATTCCAAATCTTAAAGACTGAGGTTTTAAGCCATTGAAATCCTTTTCGGACATCACTAAACAATTCGAATTCGGCGAACAGCAAGAAGGTGCAAATACCCGCCAATCCCTTGCCAATATCGGAATACAACATTCGCAGCCTTTGGCCGAAGTTCTTCGACCGAAAACTTTTGATTTCTTTTATGGGCAAGAAGCGGCGTTAAAAAAGATATCTGTGTTTTTAAAAAACAAAACCGTTCCAAATTTAGTTTTATGGGGTCCGCCGGGAAGTGGAAAAACTACTCTTGCACACTTGATCGCAAATCAACTGGAAACTCAAAAATATTTTTTAAATGCCACAGACACTTCGACAAAGGATCTCAAAAAAATTGGTGAAACTGCCCATCAATACTTCTTGCAGAACCGTCGGAAAGTCTTTGTTTTCTTAGATGAAATTCATCGTTTTTCTCGCAGCCAGCAAGACGTCTTGCTGCCTTTTCTAGAAAAAGGAACTTTCTATTTTGTCGGAGCAACCACAGAAAATCCAGGCTACGAATTAAATTCCGCTTTATTGAGCCGCTGCCAAGTGGTTTCCTTGAAACCTCTGACTCAAAAAGATTTACGAAACATATTGAGTGAAGCCAGCCAAAGACACAGCTTGAAATTGAATGACTTGCTGATGGAGGATGCTCAAGAACTATTGCTTCAGAGCAGCTTAGGGGATGCGCGACTCCTGCTCAATCAATTTGAACGTGTTATTGCAAATTTCACTCAGAATACAGATGAGGCAAATCCTGATGAACAGGCTCTTACTAAAGATCAGCTGATTGATGTTTTAGGTGAAACCTTACTACCCCATGATAAAGACCGTGATCAGCATCACGATCTTATTTCAGCGTTTATCAAAAGCATTCGAGGAAGCGATCCCAATGCTGGACTGTATTACTTGGCTCGGATGCTCAAAGGCGGCGAAGATCCGTTGTTTATCGCACGACGCCTCATTATTCTCGCCTCTGAAGATATTGGAAATGCTGATCCCAGGGCCTTAACTTTAGCTGTATCGACTTTTCAAGCAGTGGAATTTATTGGTTTGCCCGAAGGCAGAATACCCCTTGCCCAATGCGTGACCTATTTATCTGCCGCACCAAAATCAAATAAATCATATTTAGGGATAAATGCAGCTCTGGCAGAAGTTGACAAGACCGGACCAGTTCCTGTGCCGCTGAGCCTGCGATCAGCGCAAACGGCTTTTGCTCAAAGTTTTGATTACGGGAAAGACTATCAATATTCCCACGAAGGAAAAAAGGGTTTCATTCCACAGAAATTTTTACCACAAGAATTAAAAGATCCCATATTTTATGAACCCGGCGACCGAGGTTTCGAAAAAACCATGAAGCAATATTTGGAATGGATGAAGGAAAAGAACTCCTAATTTATTCTTCAGCAAATTTTTGGCGAAGTCTTTGTGTCACGGGCCAATACTTCTCGATGTCACAAACCTCTTCATCTGACGGAATATCATAAACATTAAAAATTGAATTCGCCATTTGAATTTGCATCCAATTTTTATCCGGAAGATCCGTTCGAGAGGGATCAATTTTCAAAAGAACGGATCGGCCGATGTACTTTTCCAAAGTGAGACTATAATCTATTGGAGCGAAGTCTTTATCCTTTTTTCCAAATAACATTTGCTCACCGACAAGATTGAGTCTTTTATCAACTAAATATTTGAAAAATGTGCTGGAGTAATCCGGTACCGACAATGTTGAATTCACCCCGACTGCGTTCACAAAATCCGAAGGATTTCGAACTGACTGAAATACACTTCTAGAAATTTCTGCTAAGTAGGAATTAAAATACATCGTTTGATCAATTTGTTTAAGGCTTGCAGATTCTTGTTCTGTTTGGCCCAGTTGACCTTGAAAATAAGCCATAAAAACTAAAATCGCAGAATTTTGTGGATCTTCTTGATGCGCTTGCTTTAACAGCTCTATGGCCTCAAACAGATTTTTATATTCAGTTTTGATTCCGTCGAGTGCGCCAGCTTGAGCTAATGCACGAAGAAAAATATCTGCAGTAGATTGTTTTATTGATGTGTCTTGGGGAAATTTTCTCAAAAAAAACCATGTGCCCACAATACCATTCCAATCATTTTGATTTCGCCAAATAAACTCATTCGGATCTTCAACTTGGCTTTGAACGCGAAGAGCACAGGCTTCTTTCTGTGAAAGAGGATCTACACTATCCTGAGCAAATCTAGTCTGTCTTTTTATGACTTGGCTTGAAGCTTTCTCAACTGCTGAAGGATGCCTATGATCAAACAAACCCTCTTCATTTATTTCAGCCCTAGGATTTTGGGCAACTATTAAAATGTTATTTTCCTCAAAATAATAAAAGCAAATTCCAATCGCGATTGAAATAACAAAAATGATTTTCAGCCTTTTGTGTGACAAAGAGGACTCTTGAATTCGCTTTTTACTGTCGACTTTTGAACTTCCCATTCCGCAAGAGTGAGCAGTCGCTGGGTCAAAGCATGAAGACCGATTTGGAATTCTTCTTTCAGCAAATCGTTAATCCATCGCTGACGATCGATTCGCGATTTTTCTTTGAACTCGTCCGAGACGATCAACAATTTATAATGTGTCTCGGGATTAGAAACTCCACGGTTTAATCCATGACCGTGGCTTTCATTTTCAATCCATAGCTCACTACAGGATATATTTTTTTGAATGGCTTCAACTATGCGTGTTTGGCGCTCCATGACTAGCTTTGCTTTTTCCCACGAAGCTCGTTGAGCTTCATTTTCACAATATCGGAGCCCATCTTGGCCATCATAAAAACTCCACGTTCATCGAGCTTTTTTTCAATCTTCTTTGCTCTTTGCAAACCGACGGAAGCCAAAGCTTGAAACAGTGGATGTCCCAAAGGCAGGCCTTCGAAACGCCCGTCATTTTTCCAATCTTCAACAATAATTTCGACAGAACGATGGATCTTAGGCGCATGCTCTTTCACGACATCGGAACCAAAATATTTAATTTCTTCTGTTTGTGAATCATCGGTCGAGTGATGTGTGTTGAAATTTGTTGTTGTTTCAGCAGATTGTGAAGTCTCAACTTCAGGTCTTGTCGTTTCGTGTTGTGGCATCCTTACTTCCTCCTGAATCGTTTTCATTTCTTGGGCATGTTGAATATTTCCAGGTCGACGCTTTGAAGGTGTAGAAGTTGATTTTGCTGCAGACGTCTTTGCTGTCTGCATAGTGCTCACAGGAGGCACTTTGTTTTTTCTATTTTTAAATTCGCTCACTTTAGGCATCGATGCCTCCATTTGCTTCTATCGTGGCAGAGAGAGTGTTGGAATTCCAACCCAAAACTTCCAAGGTCAACAAATCAAAATCTTCCCGCAAAGGGTTTTTAAATGAAAAAAGGTCTTTTTGATTTTCCAAACAATTTTTAATTTCACTGGATGTTCGAATATAATTGTCAAATAAAAATTGCGGATACTTCTCAATGAGGAGTTGCAAATAAGACTGGCTCAATTTTTCACGTGAATCAAATTTGGTAAATAATATTTTTTTTTCTAAGGTTTGCCCAAATTCACTTTCGGTTTCAGCAATTTCTTCCAAATGTTTTTCCAAGCCAATGAAAGAAAAACGATCCGGATTAACAGGCAAGATCACTGTATCCGAAGCAACGGTAGATGCCGTATTGATAATACTCAGCGCAGGGGCCAAATCAATGATCACAAAATCATACTTTTTTTGAATTCGGGACAAGGGACCCTTTACACACATCGACCAATTTCGAGTCGTTTTCATCAAAACACGATCGATAACTGAATTATCTAAACTTGAAGGAATCAAATCGATATTTTCTTTTAAAGTTTGAACTGCTGATTCAATTTGAACTTTTCCTTCAATCAAATCAATCCACACCGGAGCTTCTACATTTTGAAAACCTAGGGCTGATGTCAAATTCGCCTGTTGATCCAAATCAACAAACAAAACCTTTGCACCATAATCTGCAAGCCTGGTCCCTACCAAAAATGCAGATGTTGTTTTTGCAACTCCGCCTTTGAGCATTTGGAAAGAAATCACTTTTTGTGGGTAAGTTCGCCCCTGCTGAGACACCAGTTGTCGAACAAGACCTGGTGCAATGGTGCTTTTTTCGTAAACTTTTTTAGGTAAACCCAGAGCAGCCAATTGACGTTGGAGATCTATTTTACCAAGATGAAAAGACTGAGCAAGATCTTGCATTTGAATCATTCGTCTCTGCCTTTCGATACATCTTTCGATACACTCTTTCGCGAATTTTAATTGCGATTATGCATTAACATTCTAGGCTCATCAGAAAAAGCAACTTCAACTTTTTCGTCAAAAACCGATGTCACAATTCCCAAACCAAATTTAGGATGGTTGATTTTATTATTCACATCAAACTTTGTTTTCATGCTGTAAGCATGGCCTTCTTTTTTTTCCTGAGTTTTCAAAAGACTCTCATAATTGGTCACGTATGCAGATTGCCTTGCCGCCATTGTTCGAGGTGAAGGGACTTTTACTGCTTTTGTTCCAACTGCCATTTTTTTCTCCTGAGCTTTGGGTAAAGACCAACTTTTGATGCTTTTACAAACTTCGCATTTAAGCTTAGCACTTTTATCGGAAGTATGTGCAAGAACAACATGATAGCGATCTGCATCGCATTTTTTACAAAAGGCGAAGAAGGATTTTGCGACGGATGGAAGTTGGGTCAATTCGGTTGCCATTAAATCTCCTGATTGCTTTTGAGTCTAAAAATATTCAGCGGGTCTTGCAAATTCTTTTCTGAAATCTCGGCTGCACTCAAATAAAAAGGACCTTGGCCCGCTTCTATTTTCCGATGAAGTCGAATTTGACTCTGCTCATCCTTTGGGTCGACTAAATCACCATTGGGTTCGTATCTTTCAAGAAATGCCAGATTTTGCTCACGATTAAAGAATTTTTCCCAACAATGAGTGTTGACTTCAACACGATAGGTAATGGTCTTTGCGTGGGAATGCACTGGAGCATAGGCCCCGACAATTTCCATATGACCATAGTAAGAGTGCAATTTTAAAGCAGGACTTCCCCATTGAGTCATCCCTGAGCACTGATCCATATTGGCATACCAAAGACTGAATGCCTTGGACATAAAGCCCAGACCATACAGCTGATCTTGTTTATCTTTGATCAGTGAATTGACCGAACTCAGGTTATGGGCGACCCACTCACCCCGGTGCATCGTCGGTATTGCAATAAACAAGGACAAGGGCGTCCACTCACATGCCTCATTATGTCGCATCACATTTCGAATTGCTGGAGGCAGTGCTTTTGTTCGCATCGCATATCCAGCAACAAGACCTGGCATCACAGCGCAATCATAAAAAACCCAACGGGGCATGGCCATGTTCGAGGGACCAAAGGCCCCACCCTCCATAAAGTAAATTTGCTCGGCAAACTCCAGCTCATCAATTTCCAGAGGGTTTTTCACAATGATATTGTTAGAAAACCAATTCAGTTTATGTCGATGCCCAAATTTTTCGATACGATTTTCTGGACGCACAAAAACATAAGGCCTGATGTCTGGATTTTCAATCCAAGGAGATTTCTTGCGGATCAGATCAAGAACTTGATTATCTAACATCATTTACCCCGGATGTATCATATCTTCAGCGCGCACCTTTTGGTCAAATTCTTCAGCAGTTAAAAGTCCTGATTGCACAGCTTCTTGCTTCAAGGTAGTTCCATTTTTATGAGCCGCTTTTGCAATTTTAGCTGAATTATCATAGCCGATATGGGGATTTAATGCCGTCACAAGCATCAATGAATTTTCTAAGTGTTTTTTAATCTGAGTTTTATTCGCCGTGATCCCAACTAAACAATTTTCTCGAAAACTATCGCAAGCATCAGAGATCAAGCGAATTGAATTTAAAACGTTAAAAATAATCACGGGTTTAAAAACATTCAATTCAAAATGGCCATTCATTCCACCAACACTGACTGCAACATCATTCCCAATCACTTGAGCGCAAACCATAGTCATCGCTTCGCTTTGAGTGGGATTGACTTTGCCAGGCATAATCGAAGAACCTGGCTCATTTTCAGGAAGATTCAATTCACCAAAGCCACATCGGGGCCCACTTCCCAGCAAACGAATATCATTTGAAATTTTCATCAAAGAGACAGCAAGTCCCTTGAGCGCGCCGCTCACTTCAACCATAGCATCGTGGCTTGCAAGAGCTTCAAATTTATTTTCTGCAGACACAAAAGGAATTTTTGTTTGCTTCGCTATTTCTGCAGCAGCTTTTACAGCGAATTCTTTGTGGGTATTTAAACCTGTACCAACGGCTGTTCCGCCCAAGGCAAGTTCATGCAAAAATCGAAGTGTAGATTCAACTCTGGCAATTCCGTGTTTAATCTGCGTTGCGTATCCCGAAAATTCTTGACCCAAAGTTAATGGAGTTGCATCCATCAAATGGGTACGACCAATTTTTACAACACTATCAAACTCTTTTTGTTTAACAACAAAAGCTTCATGCATTTTCTTGAGTGAAGGAAGTAATCGCGAATGAATACGCTCGGCCGCGGCAATATGCATGGCTGTGGGAAACGTATCATTGGATGACTGTCCACGGTTGATATGATCATTGGGATGAATTTCTTTCGAAGGCAATTCAATTCCCATCATATTCATCGCACGATTTGCAATAACTTCATTGGCATTCATATTGGTCTGCGTCCCAGAACCCGTTTGCCAAACAACGAGTGGAAAATGATCATCCAATTTTCCGTCGATGACTTCATCACAAGATTTTAAAATCAATTCGGTCTTTTTTGCATCCAGCAAACCCAAATCACGGTTTACAATGGCTGCAGATTTTTTAAGAATCCCCAAGGCCCTGATCATTTCTCGCGGAAAGCGGTCTCCACCAATCTTAAAATTTTCCGTTGAGCGCTGAGTTTGCGCTCCCCAAAATTTATCAGCTGGGACTTGCACGTCCCCCATTGTGTCTTTTTCTATTCTGAATTTTTCCATATGGTCCTCTTTTAAAAAATAATAAAACTTTCAGTTTTAAATAGTAATAAAACTTTCAGTTTTAAATAATAATAAAACCTTCGGTTTTAAATAGTAATAAAACCTTCGGTTTTAAAAATTAACTTTTTTGTCCCTTACTTCGATGAACATAACCCACACCTGCTTGGTCCGTTGGATAAACGACGATTTCTTGAATGTTCACATGCTTCGGTCTTTTTAAACTCCATAAAACAGTTTCCGCAATGTCCATGGCACTCAGTGGCGTCATCTGATTGTAAACGGCATCGGCCTTTGCCTGATCTTGAAGCCGCACAAGGGAAAATTCAGTATTGACCATGCCAGGTTCAATATTCGTCACACGAATACCTTGACCCATCACATCCAAGCGCAAAGCATCGGAAAAAGCTCGCACAGCAAACTTTGTTGCACAGTAAACCGCGCCACCTGGGTAAACAATTCTGCCAGCAACTGACCCGATGTTCACAATATGCCCTTCATTGCCTAAGATCATGGATGGCAAGATTTTTCGAGTCATAAAAAAAAGTGATTTCATATTCACATCAATCATTTCATTCCAATTTTCCCAATTTGAATCCGCCACCATTTCCACGCCCCGAGCGAGCCCGGCATTGTTAATCAACACGCCAGTTTCTTGAACAAGCTGAGGATTTTCCTGAATTGTCTTTTCGATCATTTCGGTTTTCTTTAGGTCACAAATACTCAAAGCCACTTGTATTTGGGGGTTCATTTTCAAACAGTGACTTTGAACTTCTTTCAGTCTGTCACTTCGCCTTGCCCAAAGCCAGAGATCATATTGACCGTCTCGGGCCAATGCTTCGGCACATGCTCGCCCAATTCCAGATGAAGCCCCCGTGATTAAAACTCGTTTTTTGTTTTTCATTGCAAAGAGAATACTTTTGACCTCTACACGATGAAAACATAAATAATACTCATGGTAAAAAAAGAAGCAAAGCGGTATTGGCTCATGAAATCTGAACCCGAGACCTATTCCATCGACCAAATGAAAAAAGATCAAAAAACATGTTGGGAAGGTGTTCGTAATTATCAAGCCCGCAATTTTATGATGAAGGACATGAGTCTTGGGGATTATGTGCTTTTTTACCACTCAAATGCTGAACCAACAGGCATAGCTGGTCTTTGCAATGTTCATTCTGCAGCAGAGGCAGATAAAACACAGTTTGAAAAAAAATCAGATTTTTATGATCCAAAATCCACCAAAGAAAATCCTCGCTGGAAATGTGTGGAAATAAAATTCGTCGAAAAATTTTCACAAATCCTCACCCTTGAAAGTTTAAAGAAGGATCCAGTTCTGCAAGACATGCAGCTTTTAAAGCGTGGGCAGCGTCTTTCAGTACAACCCGTCTCAGAAACTGAGTTTCATCATATCCTGAAAAGCGCAAAAAAATTGGGCGGCTCCTAGTGAAATTGATTTTGGCCCCTATGGAGGGAGTGATGGACGGAGTGATGAGAGAAATCATCACAAATCAAAACGACCCAGTCCATGGTGGTTACGACCAAGCTGTGACTGAATTTATTCGAGTTACAGATCAAGTTCTTCCAGAAACAACTTTTTACAAATACTGTCCGGAATTAAGAAACAATTGCCTAACTTCTTCGGGAACTCCAGTTTTTGTTCAGCTCCTCGGCGGGGATCCAGTGAAGCTTGCAGAAAATGCTCAGAAAGCAGCGGACTTAGGAGCCATAGGAATCGATCTCAATTTTGGCTGCCCTGCCGCCACAGTGAATCGGCATGATGGCGGAGCCACACTTTTAAAATATCCGGATCGTATTTATGAAATCATTAAACAAGTTCGAGCAGCTGTTCCAAAAGCAATCCCAGTCACTGCGAAAATTCGATTGGGTTTTGAAAACCATGACGACTGTTTACTGAATGTGGTCCGTATTCAAGACGCCGGTGCCGATTGGGTGACAGTCCATTGCCGAACGAAAAAAGAACTGTATCAGCCTTTGATTCACTGGAACTACATCCAAAAAATTGCAAATTTGATTTCAATTCCAATTGTTGTCAATGGCGAAATATGGACAATAAACGATATTGATCGCTGCAAAGAACAAACAAAACAAGAAGTGTTTATGATTGGGCGAGGATCCATGGTGAACCCCTTTCTTGCATCTGAAGTGAAAACGAAACTATCGATCAACAGCCAAGTCAGCCACATTGATGAAAAAACATGGATGATTCGCTATATAGATCTTCTGAATGTTTTTGCTTTGAAATCTCTTGCTGAACGCGGAAACAAGTGCACAGTAAAAAAATTGAAACAGTGGATTCGAATGACTTCACTAAAAAACCCCACCATTCAAATTTTATTTGACCAAGTGAAGACCCAGGAAGAAACCACAAAGATCCAGGAATTATCCAGAATTTTTTTGGATTTTTGTCTGAATGAAATTGAAAACAAAAAAAACGAAGCCCATATTCAAAACATAATTCACCCCAAGGAGACTTCAAATGTCCGATGTCAAAATCATTACCAAAATACCTTGTCCCTACTGTGATCGAGCGATCAATTTACTGCAAGCAAAGGGCATCGCTTATGAAAAAGTTGATTTAACAAATCAACCCGAAGAGCTCATCCGTTTAAAAAATGAAACGGGCTGGAAAACTGTCCCTATGATTTTTATTAAAGGTAAAATGATTGGTGGCTACACTGATCTTCAAGAGCTCGAAAATCAAGGTAAGCTCACTGATTTAAAGAAAAAATAATTCAATTGAAGGCAGCTGAACTCGGTTTTTTTTCTGAATCCTACGAAGATGCGCGCTCTTTATTTACAGAGCATCTTCAAAAACTTCCATCGTCCCATCGTTTTCATTGGGATCCGATCAGTATTGATTCAAAAACAACCCGAGATCTTTTCTTTGACGTCGTTTATTTGCCATCCCAACAGAAAGCTGAAAACTTATTAATTCTCAGTTCAGGTATTCATGGACCAGAAGCCTTTTTGGGAAGCGCGATCCAAAGTCGTTTTCTTGCCAATTTAAAACAACGCAGGCCTCTGCAAAAAACGTCTCTTTTAATTTTTCATATTGTGAACCCCTACGGCTCAAAACACTTCACCAGAGGCACTGAGAACAATGTGAATTTGAATAGGAATTTTCATCTGAATGATTCAGATTTTTTATCGCAAAATTCGAGTTATGATTTACTTAAAGATATTCTACAACCAACACAAGTAGCTAAATACTCGAAAGTGCAAACCTATCAATTGATTTGGAAGATGGCTCTTTTGTTGATGAAAGGGCGGGTTTCAAAGAACGATTTAATCCGCGCCGTGGGTCTCGGACAGTTTCATGAAACACGCGGTTTAGAATTTGGCGGGTCTGCACCAGAATTTCAGACGACTGTGATCGCAAAAAAATTAGCTGAACTCGTCCCACAGTTTGAAAACGTCATTCTATTTGATATCCACACCGGGCTTGGAAAAAAGCAGACTCTGCACATTTTGCCAGGTAGTCATCCAAAAACCTTAGACCGTCAGTTGTTTGAGGCACTCATGCCTCCCCCCCATGAAAAAATCTATGAGCTGACAAAAACTACCAAAGATGGGTTTTATGAAACCCACGGTGATTTTAATAATTTCATGGTGAACTTCGTCGATGATAACCAAAGATTGTTAGCACTGACATTAGAATTTGGAACCCGCGGAACTTCCATGATTTCACAAATTGAAGGTCTCTATGCTTTAATTTTTGAAAATCAGGGCCGCCATTATGGACATCATGATGATCATCAAATCCAAAAGGCTATTATGGAAATGCGAAAAAGCTTTTATCCCACTTCAAGACAGTGGCGCTCTCAAGCTCTCTTGAAAGCAGAACGAATTATCCATCAGGCTCTGCTTCATTTGGAATGAGTGTTTTATTTTATAGTGAAAAACCCAACTGGGTTGCCAGAAAATCGGCCCACAGCGACCTTTTTCCTATTGAATTCTACCAAGCTTAAATTTTGTTCTGAAACAAGTTGAATGGCCTTTTCTGGATTTAATTTCAATTTTTGAAATCGAACATCACAACGCAATTCTGCAGCGCCAGATTGAGCACATAAACCACTTCCCAAATCACCAGCAATCTTGATTGTATTGCTTACATGTTGGAATTCACCAGTCATTAGAACAATATTTTTTTCTCCAGTTAAATCCAGGGGTAAGTCGTAGACAACTTGAATATTGTTTCCACAGCGATGGTATTGTAAATCTAACATCTTAAATACAGCTGAATTTGTTTTGGATTTATTCATTGGGACCATATAATCCGCAGACGGCACAATAGCCCCGACACAGGCACCGTTGAGCTGCTGAACATCATAATTCAATAGGCTTGGCCACTGATTCTGCGCAGATACTGAAATCGATAGCACAAAGCTAGTTGCAGCAACAGCGATCAATTTAAAAATATTTAGACTTTGACTCATAGGCGGCCTCCAGTTCAGAGCGAACTAGGCAGAACATACTTGGTTGCCCTGGCTTTTCCAAGTCTTAAGATAATCTTTTTTCTAAATAAATCTGCTAGATCTCGATTTGCCGAGATTTCAGTGATTTGATTCGCATCCATATGCATTTTTGTCGTGATAAAATCGTGACTTTGCAAATACTTTATAATTTTTATCTGTCGAAAGTTTAGACTATAACCACTATAACGTTTAATTATGGCTTGGATACTTCCGCCATCTGCTTCCTTTATTGTTGCAGATATTGCCACAGATATTGCTGCAGATATTGATGGAGATGGGACTTGATCGGCAACTGATTCAGAATTCTCAAGGGGCTTCAATCTTGCCGACTCTTGAGGATTTTCTTCAAATATCACTTTTGCTCTCAGCTGATAACCCAAGTCTGTTGTCTGAATCCACGATGAAAATTCACCCATATTTTTTCGAATTAAACTCATGGTTGTATAGATTAACGAATCATGTCTCTGGCGATGATATCGAAGCCCCCACACAGATTCAAAAAACTGCTGTCGAGTCATTTCTTTTTGATCACTGAGCGCAAAGAACACTTTTAAAGTCAAATCCGTTGGAGCAGACTCTGATTTATAAATCCCGTGTTTGGACATAAAAAGGAGCTGATTTTTTTTGTTCGAAATAAAAACAATTTCTTGCCCACGAGGAAGACCAAAATATTCATAGAAAAAACTTAAATAACCTGATCGTAAAATCACCGAAGAATCGATATTTTTTTTGTAAACTGAATCAATAAATAGACCAAGTTTATCTTCACTGGTTCGATTAGGTTGTATTTCTGAACTCTGCAAATCAAAGCTTCGCTTTAAAATATTCACATGAATATGATTGCTATATTTTTTTGACAGTAATAAAATCTCATTTTTTTTAGTTTCATAAATCAGCGTATTGGCCGAAGACTTTAAGCACTTCATTTCAAGTCCCAAAATTTGTAATTCAAAGGCCCGATCAACTTCAGTCACGAGAGATTTTCTAGCACTTTGGAGAAACATGAGTGCATTTAAGAATTCCGCTCTTTGATAATGCACTTCTGCTTTTCTTAGGTATAAGACAATTTCTTGCCGTCGGTTTTTTGCGACCAATACAAATTTTGTTGTTAAATCAATTGCAGTAAGGGCGTCATCGTATTTCCCGCGCAAAGAATACTGCCGAGCAAGTTCTAGATTTAAATCTGAATAAGAATAGCTGTCTTGATATTCTGCAGACTGGGAAAGCTGTTTCAGTTTTTCAATAATTTCGAGGGAATGATAACCATACTGAGCTTCATACAAAACCAACGCCAGCTCGATGGCATGGGACAAACCATGATTATTCGCATTTTTAGCAAGGTTTGAAGCCTTTCTCAAATTTTCAAAGCCTTCAATCAAATAACCAATAGCGACCTGGCAATGCCCGATGAGGTCACTCGCTAAGATTCGAGCAAAAAGATCCTGAGACGAAATTGCAGTATTTTGAGCCTGTTTTGCGAACCTTAAGGCCCTGTGGTAATTCCCGTGATAAAATAAATAAAAAGCAATTCCCTGACTAATAAAAAATCGAATTTCATCAACTTCTGACTTTCGACCTTCAATTTGATTATTCCGAAAAGCGCGGAATGCTTTTTTAAACTGACTTTGCCTGACCCAACCCACACCGATAAAAAATCGACAAATAATTTTTTGTTGCAAACTGATTTTGTTCAATTTGGATTCATAAAGAGCAAGGGCTTCACTTTGGCGACCACAAAAAGCCAAGGAACCAACTATGGAAGGCAGCTCAACAGCCGTAATCGTCATCCCTCGATCAAAAGTATCTTGCAGGAGTGATTCATATAACCCAGAAACAAATTTCTTATGCAGGACAACTTCCGTCTTCATACAAATATCATACATGAAAACTTTGTCTCAGCTATCGCTAAATCAAATTGAAAAACACCTTAGCGTTCAGAAATTAAGGATTCGATAAATTCTTTTTTGTGAAATGGACGAAGGTCGTCGATTTTTTCACCGACACCCAAATACTTGATTGGAATCCTGACCTCGGAAACGACTCCGATAGCAACTCCTCCTTTGGCGCTGCCATCCATTTTGGTAAGAATCGCCCCAGTCAGGGTCAAAGCTTCATGAAACTGCTTGGCCTGGATTAATGCATTTTGTCCAGAATTTGCATCCAACACAATTAATGTTTCATGGGGAGCTTCCGGAATTTGCTTCTGGATAACTCGTTTTACTTTTTTTAATTCTTCCATTAAATTAGTTTGAGTATGAAGTCTTCCTGCCGTATCGATAATCACGACATCAAACTGTTTCGATTTCGCTTTTGCAACCGCATCAAAAGCAACGCCCGAAGGATCCCCACCTTCAGCACCTGTGAAGATTTCCACCTGGGCACGTTCGCTCCAAGCTTTAAGCTGATCACTCGCAGCAGCTCGAAAAGTATCTCCAGCAGCAACTAAAACTTTTAATCCGTTTTGGGCAAATTGAGCTGATAACTTTCCAATTGTGGTGTTTTTTCCAGCGCCGTTTACGCCGACAATCATTATAACAAAAGGTTTTGTAGATTTTAAAACATCTTCAAGCAAATTGGTTTCTGAAGCAGCCCCAGCCGTCATCAATTGCTCAATTTTTTGCGACAGGGTTTTCTGCAAAAGACCATAATCTTTTTTATCGGATCTGCTGAGTTCTTTTTTCATTTGTTCCAACAGTTCTGAAACTGTCTGTGGACCCATATCACTGGTGTAGAGAATCTCTTCTAATTCATCCCAAATTTCACTTTGATCATTCCTGCTAAAAATATTTTTCAAACGCCCAAAAATATGATCGTGGGTTTTGGACATTGCTTTTTTTAGAACGACGGTTTCAGAAACTTTTTCCGGAGCAGACTCGAGCAGCGGGTCAAGCTTCAGTGCCTTCTTTTGAAGCTGCTGATCTAAAACAGAAAGTTCTTTCTCAGCTGCAAGTAAAGGGGCTAATTTTTTTTCCGGCTTTTTGAAGCGACTCAAAATGATCACTCCGAAAACAATCAGAATTAAAAGCCCGACAAAAGCAAAAAGACCTAAGATCCAAATTTCGTGATTGGGATTCATCATGGCGTGATATGTATCAAATCAGGCCCAAAAGTCAGCTTAAAAAAACAATCTCGCTTCAAAGACAAATTTAAGATAGCCTTGCCTTTCAACATCCTTTTTTTTCAAAGGCGTAAGATGACTGATTTAAAATTTAATTCCTCCGATCCAAGGCTAAAACAAGAAAAATTATTTTGGATCGATATGGAAATGACGGGACTCGATGTCGAAAAAGAAGTTGTTATCGAAGTCGCAGCGATCATCACCGACTTGAATTTCAACGTCCTCGACACTTATGAAGCTGTCGTGAAACAAGATCAAAAGTATTTGGATGCAATGGATGATTGGAATCAACAACACCATACAAAATCTGGGCTGGTAAAAAAAATTCCCCAAGGCATTGAACCCCATGTCGTCGAATATCAATTGATGGATTTAATTCGAAAGCATTTTCCAAATCCCAAAGATCGACCGATCCTAGCAGGGAATTCCATTGCCCAAGACAGAATTTTTATCGAAAAGTACTTCGAAAATTTTGCAGGAATGCTGCACTATCGGATGCTGGACGTCAGCAGTTGGAAAATTGTTTTTCAAAAACGCTATCAATATGCTGTGGAAAAAGCGAACAGTCATCGAGCCCTTGACGACATCAATGAAAGCATCGAGGAACTTAAAACTTACCTCAAGTTTTTAGACGAACCCTCCATTCCACCGACTTTAATCATCAACAAAAAATAAGTGTCGATTCGCTCAAAAAAATGCGACCGATTGGTCGCATTTGCAGAATTGGAATGACTGTCTAGATCTTAGTATCTGTAATGCTCGGGCTTATAAGGACCAGCAACATCCATATTTAAATACTTGGCTTGTTTTGAATTTAACTTTGTTAACTTTACGCCTAATTTTTCTAAATGTAATGCTGCTACTTTTTCATCAAGATGCTTTGGCAATCTGTAAACATCAGTCTCTTGGTACTTATCACGATTTGTAAACAATTCGATCTGAGCAAGAACTTGGTTTGTGAACGACGTACTCATCACGAATGATGGGTGGCCTGTTCCGCAACCTAAATTCACCAAGCGACCTTCAGCCAACACGATCAATTCACGTCCATTTTTCATATGATGAATATGAACTTGTGGTTTGATTTCACGTCTTTTTGAATTTTTATGTAACCACGCCATATCGATTTCAATATCGAAATGTCCGATATTACAAACGATGGCGTTGTTCTTCATTTTTGTGAAATGTTTTTCATTGATGATGTCACAGCATCCAGTAGCAGTAACAAAGATGTCCGCGACTGGCGCAGCTTCATCCATTGTTGTCACTTCAAAACCTTCCATTGCAGCTTGTAATGCGCAGATTGGATCGATTTCAGTGATCAGGACTCGAGCTCCTAGACCGCGCATTGCATGGGCGCTGCCTTTTCCAACATCGCCGAAACCAGCAACGACAACAATTTTACCACCCACCATGGCATCTGTTGCACGCTTGATTCCATCTGCGAGTGATTCGCGACATCCGTATAAATTATCAAATTTTGTTTTAGTGACTGAATCATTGACGTTGATCGCCGGAACTTTCAATTTTCCTTCACGCAATAATTTTTCCAAATTATGAACACCCGTTGTCGTCTCTTCAGAAAGTCCAATGACATTCTTCATTTGCTTTGCAAATTTTGGTAAATGCATCATGTTTGTCAAATCACCACCATCATCAAGGATCAAATTAAAACCTTCAGATCCCCAACCTTCGATCGTTTGCTCGATGCACCAGTCAGCTTCTTCTTCAGTTTCACCCTTCCAAGCAAAAACTGGAATTCCCGCAGCCGCAATGGCAACAGCAGCATGATCTTGAGTTGAAAAAATATTACAAGATGACCAACGAATTTTTGCACCCAAATGAATCAATGTCTCAATGAGAACTGCAGTTTGAATTGTCATATGTAAACAACCAGCAATTCGAGCACCACGGAGTGGTTGCTGTTTGCCGTATTCTTTTCGCAGAGCCATCAGACCTGGCATTTCACCTTCTGCAATTTTAATTTCTTCACGGCCCCACTTCGCAAGTTTTTCAAAAACTTCTGGATTCGCCATTGCCTCTTCGCAAACTCGATAATCAACAACTGGTGATTTTGTTTTTCCAGCAGCTTTGCCAGCATTCATTTTTTTTGTCATATTTTTGTTCCCTGCATTTGTATTTTGCTTTTCCATGATCATCCTTTACAGAAAGCGAATTGCTCGTTGTTCTCACGACAACATTTTAGACACTATCTTTATTCCTGGGAAATCTCAAGGAAGAGTCAAAATTTCGTAGCCAGTGTCGGTAATCAACACAGTGTGCTCAAACTGGGCAGACAGCAGACCATCCGCCGTTTCGTAAAACTTATGGCTGGATCCGTGAATAGGGAATTCCACCACTTCATCAGTCCCCTGATTAATCATTGGCTCAACAGTGATACAATGCCAGGGAACAAGCTTTTCCCCTTTACCACGCTTGCCATAAGAAGGAACAAAGGGCTCCGTATGAAAAACACGACCCACTCCGTGCCCACCAATTTCTTTCACTGTGGTGTAACCTTTGCGAGTCACCACTTTGTGTGTCTCAAAACCAATATCGCCCGTCATTCCATTGGGTCGAATCGCTTCAATTCCGGCTTCCATCGCCTTTTTAGCAGTTTCAACAATATCAATAGCCTGCATGGAAGGCTTACCAACTAAAAAAGTTCGCGAAGTATCACCAAAAAAACCATCTATTTTCGAAGTCACATCAACATTGATGATATCCCCGTCTTTCAAGACTGTTTCATCAGGAACCCCATGACAAACGATTTGATTCACAGAAGTGCAACAGGATTTTGGAAAGCCATGATAGCCCAAAGTCGCCGGCGTAGCCCCTGTGGTCAGAGTATAATCATAGATCAACTGATCAATTTCATTCGTGGTGATGCCAGGACGTATATATTTTTCGATGTACAACAGAGTCTGAGCCGCAAGTTTACAGGCAAGACGCATTTTCACAATTTCTTGAGGGGACAAAGGTTTTATAGCCATTGCCATAGTCTATAGCCGGAATTATGGGAAATTTCTAGTGTGAATCGAGAGATCTTCAAGAACTTAACTTTCTAACCTGGACATCATTGTCTCAAGGCCTAGGTGTGCGCCCTACCGGGCGCACAATAAAAAAAGCCAGTCTTTTGACGGACTGGCTTTTCTCAAGATCTAAGGATTAGAAAAAAATTATGCCTTTTTTTCTGGATTGATCAAATGCTTCATGAAAGGGCCCATGATTGCTGTAAACATTTTTGGCTTATCACCCATGAATTTTTTGAAAGCAGCATCTGGACGAATGATGCGTCCATCTTTAGGGTCTTTCAAACCATTAGCATTCACGTACTTCCAGAACTTGCTGATTGCTTCTGATCTCATCAGCGGCTTTTCGCCAACAACTGCGTGAATTGCTTCACCTGGATTTAAAAGAGTTTTGAAAGAGGCAGGGGCCTTTCTTTTCTTTTTAGGAGCAGCAGCAGCTTTCGTAGTTGCCTTTGCTTTTGCAGCAGGAGCTGCTTTTTTAGTTGCAGCTTTCTTTGTCGTTGTCTTTGTAGCGGCTTTTTTAGTCGCTTTTTTCGTTGCCTTAGCCATGTAAATTTCCTCCATATGAAACGTGTTCATGGTTTGTTGTCCTTCATTATTTCAGGGTATTCTTCTACCTTTGTCCAATGGAAAAATGCATTTTTTTCAATTTTTCTCTCGAAAAACTCAATTTTTTCAAAAAAAGTCCCGATATGAGTCATATGAACAAACCCTCCGAGTTCGCAAATATCCTCGAAAAAGCTCAACAACGCAGGGAAAACTTATCAAAAACATCCGCAGAAAAATTGACAGAACACGATTCTCAATCTGAATTTACACTGCAAAAGACGGAAAACTTTCTTCTTCAGCAACTTTTAGCTAGGGGCGAATTGCATCCATTTCGCTTTTGTTCATCACAAAAAACTACTGAAAAAACCATTTCCAAGTTCAATCGGTGGAATTTATCTTCATCGTTTCAAACTAAAAAAATGGACTCTTCCCCTCAATCACCAATGGTTTCACATCAGTTGAACGCACTTCAACAGCAAGCTTTCCAATTGATGAATGATTACGATGGAAAACTTTCTCCTTCTTTCACTTTGAAGGAGCTAAAAAAATCCTATCGAGTTTTAGCAATGAAACATCACCCAGACAGGTCTCAAGATAAAAGATCCGAGATATTCATTGGAATCCGCAGTGCTTATAAAACCCTGCTTGGAATTTTTACTCAGCCATTGAAATAATAAAGATCTATTTTATTTGTGTCGGCTTTCTAGTAAATTCTCCATTAACAATGGAAATGACTTCATAAAAACAATGGTCGCAACTGGCCCGATGAATAATCCAGGAATACCAAAAATGAGAATACCTCCAATGGAAGCTAAGAAAAGCAACAGCGGATTCACTTCTTGATCACTGCCAACCAAGATCGGTCGCAGAAGATTATCAATAGTCCCAGCGATCACTCCAACAATACAAAGTCCAATAGCGGAAAAGTAACTGCCTCCTAAGAAAAATGGCAATGACAATGCAAAGGCCACAGGAGCTGCACCAATGGCAGGAATAAAGGAAAGACAGAAAGTGATCATCAGAACCAGCCAAAAATCTCCAGCAGAAAATATCAGTGAAGCCATCGACACAGTAAATGCTTGAATGAAGCCAATTAAAATGGATGAAATCAAAGTGGAGTAACAGGCATTCTTGATAATTTCGATTAATTCATCAGACTCACTCATGTTAAATGCTTGAAGCTTAAGAAAAAAGACCCGAACTGCTTTTTTGTGTTTGAGCATCGCATACAAACACAACAAAAAAATAAAATAACCCACGAGCAGATCTGGTAGGGCACCAAGCCAACCCGTGGTAGTCTCCAGAATCAGTGAACTTCCTGCATTGGTCGTTTTTGTAATAATATCTTCGATTTGCTGACCCAATCCCCATTCAGGATTTGAAAACTGAGTCACTTTTTCTAAAAAGGTTTGTTTGAGCGAATTGAAGCTTTGGTAAACTTGAGTGTTTTCAATGCCATTCCGAGCGATATTTTGTACAGATTGAACCGAACGAAGTACAAAAAAACCAAGGGGTAAAAAAACGCACAAAAACGCAAAAACAAAAAAAGAAACTGCGTTGATTTTAACTTCGTAATTCAATTTCTTTCGAATTTTATCTAAAGATTTTTCTATCCCCATGGCGAAAATACAGGCCATTAAAATTGCCATCCAAAAAGGGCTTAGCGTGATCAGAAAAAAACCAGTTGCAATCAAAAGAAAAAAACTTTGTAAGATGGTTCTTTGAGTTTTTTGATTAATCATAAATTAAGATTCACGCTTTCTTTAAAATAGCCTGATATGCTGCATCCAAAAATATTCTGGATTGAGGATCCGCTTTGATCAACAAAGTTTGATAATGCTGAGTGACGGACCTCAGCGAGGATCCCGCGGGTATTCCCAAAACTTCGTAAGCATCCCATGTATGACTGTTATAAATAAAATGAACGTTGAGACTTTTTTCCCCGAACAAAGCGGACTCAGCTGATGGTTTAGCTGATAGTTTAGATCCTGAACTTCTGTGATCACGAACTTGGCTGATTTCGTATTTCAAAGATTTTGCAAGATCTTTGACCTCGGGCGTTTGAAAGCTTTTATCTTGAGCCTTTTCCGTCCAAAACTTCATTTCCTTATGAAGATCTCGAGATCCTGCACCTATGTCTAACATGGACTCTTTCCGGTTGCGATTTTTCAAGGAAATAGAGTACCAAATGGCAAAGACCACGATGACTAGAAAAAGAATCAGGAAAAAACCTTGGCTCGCCATGAATTTATCGATAATGATCTCGCATTGATTATATTAACATTACAAATTTATGGTAACATGGAGCACACAGATGGCAACAATGAACCCATTCGAACAGCAAAAGCCAATTCCTGGAATAAAAAATATCATTGCCGTTGCCTCGGGCAAAGGTGGAGTTGGCAAATCCACTGTTGCTGCAAATCTTGCTTACTGTTTATCCAAACAATTTAAAGTCGGCATTCTCGACGCCGATATTTACGGACCAAGCCAACCAAGATTATTCGGCGCACTTCATCAGAAACCCGAAATCACTTCAGAACAAAAACTAATTCCCATCAACAGACATGGCGTTAAAATGATGAGCATTGGCTTTTTGATTGCTGATGCCACGGCCGTTGTTTGGCGCGGTCCGATGTTGTTCAAGGCGATGGACCAATTTTTTCGCGATGTCGAATGGGGCGAACTGGATTATTTAATTATCGATTTGCCACCGGGCACTGGTGACGTGCAACTTTCTCTCGTTCAAAAAGTTCCCGTCACAGGAGCCGTCATTGTAACCACGCCACAAAATATGTCTTTGATTGATGTGAAACGTTCCATTGATATGTTCCAAAGAGTTCAAGTCCCTCTTATCGGCATTGTTGAAAACATGTCTTATTTCCGAGTTCCAGGAACAAATGAAAAAATGGAGATGTTTCCCAAAGGTGATCTTGAAAAGTTTATTTTGGAAAATCAAATTCGAAAACTGTCTGAAATCGCCTTTTCACCATCTTTAAGTATGACAAGCGAAGCGGGCATTCCGCTGGCGGAAAGTCATCCGGAGGCTCCTGAAAGTTTAGCTTTCCAAAAGATTGCTGATCAGGTTGCAAAGTATGGCCATTGATAATAGCACCATCGTCAAAGCTTACAAAAGATATGCTGAATACTATAATTTCTATTTTGGTCGAATTTTTCACCCGGGTCGTAAGACTGCAGTTGATTTAGCAGAACAAAAAAATGGAACTCAAATTTTAGAAGTCGGCGTTGGCACCGGATTGAGCCTTCCCCTTTACCTCTCAGAAGTATCGGTCACGGGAATCGATATTTCGCCCCAGATGTTAGAACAAGCCAAGGCTTTGGTAAAAAATCAAAGCCTGGGTCACGTCAAGGATCTAAAAATCATGGACGCTGAAGACATGACCTTCGCAGATAATACTTTCGATTGTGTGATCGCTATGTACGTAGCAACCGTTGTTCCCAATCCTGCAAAATTTGTTGAGGAAGTCCGACGTGTTTGCAAGCCCGGTGGACAAATGATTTTTTTGAACCACTTTAACGATCCTACGACAACTTTTGGAAAAGCAGCTCGGCTTCTGGGCCCATTTTCCAAACAACTTGGTTGGCGCCCAAACCTGACTCTGGAACAATTTCTTCAAGAAACAAATCTCGAAGTAAAAAAGAAAATTTCGGTCAATTTCGCAGACCTTTGGACGATTCTGCTTTCTGAAAACAAAAAAACTGATAAGTCATAGTCAGGCTGCCCCTAGGTATAGATGGAAATTGGTAATTCATCTTCGATAGCCAATTTATTTTTCCAATAAAATAATCCGAAATCCAGTATTCGAGACGACGTCACGCCTAAATCTCATATACTTGAGCTGATTGGATTTTTCCATGGCACAAGATTTGATATTTCGTTTGCCTTCATAAGGGAATCGAAACATGGAAACAAACTTACTCAAAGATCTTCAGCTCAAGAATTTCTGCCGGGTTACTGGAGATTTAAAGCTCACAAAAACACAAACAAATTTTAGTGATCTGCTGATTACAAGGGACCGGGAACTTGAACTTCAAACACAGCAGTGGATCAGCCAACGCTGTGATTTAAACACAATCCTCCAGCGCTATCAAAATTATGATGCTCGTTTGAAAGACGTATCTTGGCCTCAACACTATCCAGCCCGTATCCTTTCAGGTTCAGGATCTGGCTGTTCGGGAAATAACATATTTATGTTTTTTCCAAATGTCTTGAATCAACTTCCTAAAAATGAATCTGAAGTTTTCGGTTTAGAGTTTATAGATGTTTGGACAAATATTTTCAAATCCACCATTTTTGCAATCGCTCATCGACTCTTTGATAAAGAAACTCTGTTACAGATTTTACCATTGAAGCAAAATTTAGAAAAAACCATTTATTTAGCTGCTGTTTTTCATGAAATTGGACATCGCTGTGGGCCTTTTCAAGTTTCTCCTCGAAAGCTTTCTCACAATTATTTGGATTCTCAACTTCTTGATATTTTTGGCGAACTCTCAACGGATGCGCTTTTGATTACGAAAATGCCAGAATTTCCAGAAATTCTTCAATTCGCTGTCCTGCAAAGACTATTTTGGTTTGGACGAACAGGCTTTAAACACAACCCAGTTTCAGCTGAAATCAACACAGATAATGATTGTTGGCTGGGTTCAATGCTGTGGGAGCGTCTCTCTAAAAATGGAACTTTAATTTGGAAAGACGAAAAACTAAAAATTAATTTCAATCAAACTCAAAAAATTTTTCCAAAACTGATTTCTGAAATTGATGAACTGATCCGATCCGATGACACCCCAACACTACAAAAGAATCGCGTTCTATGCTGGATGAAATCCAATGTTCCCTACGACAAAAAATTTCATTTACCCAAAAATTTTCGATCGTGTCTTGAGGCAATTCAAGACATCGAAGAAGTTCCCCATTTTCAACCCCTTTACTCATATTCTTTTATCGAAGAGCTAACAGGAGCAATTCAAAATGAAAAATTCAACTAAAGCAGTCATCTGGGGCCTCAGCGCCGTGTTTATCTGGGCCGCAATTCCAGCATTTGTAAAAATTGGAAGCACCACAGAGACTCTCGCTTTTCTCCTCGTTTGCAGGTTTTTAATAGCGAGTCTTTTTTTTCTTCACAACATTCCTGGCATTTTAAAGAAGGTCAGTGAAATTCATCCGGGACATTGGCTTTTACTCGCTGGCATCTTAGGAGCAAATTATTTTTTTCAAGGCCTTGCAATGATCGAGCTTCCAGTGTCATGGTACTTGGTCATTTTTTGTTTAAATCCAATTCTCAGTCTTGTTTTTTTAGGACTAAAATTAAATCGTAAGACAATTTTTTGTCTTTTGGTGTCTGTGGTGGGCACACTGATGTTTCTAAGTTGGGAAGAGATCTCGAAACTCCCAAGCAAGACACCTTTTATTTATATCACAATTGGTATGTTGACCTGGGTAGCCTACACAGTTTTGATCAAAAAATTTCAAAATACTTACAGTAACATTCAGACCACAGGCATTACACAATTTGTTTCCTTGTTTGCCTGCTTGGGTATTTGGTTGGTTTCGGGTCTGGATGTCATTCAACTAAACACAACCCAATTGGTTTCGATTGGTATCTTAGGTGTAGCTACACCACTTGCATACTTCGGATTTAATGCTTGTCTTAGAATTATTCCTAGATTCAGCATTGTCTCGCAATATTTAGAACCTGTCTTCGGCATTTTTATCGGATTCATTTTATTTGGTGAATCTCTTTCCACGGCACAATTGGCTGGAGCAGCTTTGATCGTTGCCAGCATGGTGATCTTGGAAAATTAAATATTTATTCTTTGAGGACATTCAGCCAAGAATCTGGATTATTGACGAAGCTCAGTACGCCCACACATACGCAGGGGTTTCTCAAAAAGCTCCCTGATATTAGATTTGAGCTCTTTGCAATTTTGAGCTTTGTGACAAACTCCGATAACTTCTTGTCCGAAATCAATCCAAACACTTGTTGTTCGAACATAAAATCTAACTTTTCTTAAGGCTAAACTTTCACCAAAATAAAATTCGCTCAAATCAATCAGTTTGATCAAGCATTTCCCATACTCTTGAGCTTCTTCTTCGGGGGTTGAAGGTGCAAGTCTTCCTTCATATCCCTTGGGATTTTTCAGACCTAAGCGTTGGCCCACTTGCCACATCAGCCAGGGTCTTGCAGCTAAACCGCGACCCGACATGACTTGATTGCAATTGGTTTCAGTCAGCATGGCAAAGACATCTTCAACGGTTTGAATATCGCCGTTGCCAATCACTTCAATTCCCAGTTTTGATTTTAAGTAGGCGATTTGTGACCAATCAGCTTTCCCACGGCGCTGTTGTTCTTTTGTTCGTGGGTGAAGACAAATTTTTGTTGCACCGGCGTCGATCAATTTTCTGGTGAAGGCTTCCAGATGATTTAAATCTTCAGTTTCTTTTCCCATTCCACGGAGTTTCACGCTCACTGGCAATTTTGTATTTCGAGTCGTCATTTCGACAACTGCAGCCGCATAATCGCTATCACCCATCAGTGCCACGCCGTAATTATGTTTTAGCGCCTTTTGTACAGGGCAGCCCATATTAATATCTATTCCAATGGCTCCCCAGTCTTGCAGCTTTTTGACGGATTCTGCGATGGGTTTTTCTTCGTTCCCCAAGATTTGAGGAACCATCATGTCTTCATGTTCGGCTCTCATCGCTTCGGGAACCTGGGACAAAATTTCATAGGGAATTCGTCTGGAATTTAACATTTCTGTGGGCCAAATCGTCTTTGAATCTGCTGGGAGGTAGTCATAAATGACGGACCTTAAGGCAACATGGGAAAGACCGACCATTGGCGCTAAGCATAGAGGAAAATCAACTTGCATCATTTTTCATTACCTGAAAAAAATGATGGGTGCCACAAAGAACTTCAGTTTTCCCCATCATTGGAATTATCGGCGGCGGCCAGCTCGCTCGTATGCTGATTCAACAAGGCCAAAAGGTTGGATTCTCCTTTCAATTGCTGTGTAAAGATGAAAACGACCCGGCAGCTCAAGTCTTAGGTCGTCGAGATATTACATTTGGGGATCCAAACAAAATTCAAGACTTGATGCAGTTTTTGCCGAAAGCAACTCATATTACTTTTGAAAGCGAATTTGTCATGGTTCATCAAATTCAAACTGCGCTTTTAAGGCTTGCTGAGAGAAAAATGAAAGATCCCCATTACTTTTTTCCGTCTTTGAGCTGTATGGAGATATTTCAGGATCGATTGACTCAGAAAACGCTGCTCGAAACTTTTCGAATTCCTACAGCGCCTTTTTTGCACTCAGAAGACCCCTTGGAAATCCAATCTTTTTTTCAGCTCCATAAAAAAGTGGTGTTTAAAAAAAGAATGGGTGGTTACGATGGCTATGGAACTTTTATTATTCAATCAAAAACAGATCTGGCTGCGTTTTTGAAAAAAAATGACCCAAATGAGTTTATCTGCGAAAGCTTTATTCCTTTTCAAGAAGAACTTGCTTGTTCCTTTGCTCGAAATCAAAACGGTCAATTCATTTCTTTTCCTCTGGTTCAAACCGTTCAAAAAGACAATAAATGCGATTCGGTTTTTGGTCCTGTGAAACATTCGAATTTTGCATTGATGTCGCAAAAGATTTCCAAAGTCCTCACACAAATTGATTATGTTGGACTGATTACTTTTGAATTTTTCAATGCGAATCAAAAACTTCTTGTCAATGAAGTGGCGCCGCGAGTTCATAATTCGGCCCACTATTCCCTCGACGCTCTCAGCATTGATCAGTTCCTAGCTCACCTAAAATCAGGGCTTGGGCTGGATTACGCCAGCCCCACCCAATTTATGAAATACTTTGCAATGACAAACTTAATTTATTTACCCGAATCCAAACTCGTCAATCAAAAATTCATTTCGGGAAAACTGCACTGGTATGGAAAAACAGAGAGCCGACCAGGTCGAAAAATGGGGCATATCAATTATCTGGCAAACAATTCAGATATTCTAAAACAAGCTCTTCAAGAGAGAAAAAAGCTTTATGAAAAATAAAAAACCCGTTGTTGGCATGATCATGGGATCTCAATCTGATTATCCAACCATGCAGGATGCTCAAAATATTTTAAATTCCTTCGAAATTCCCTATGAAATTTTGGTTGTATCGGCTCATCGAACACCAAAAAAAATGTTTCAATATGCAGAGTCTGCTGCTGAGCGCGGAATTCAAGTCATCATCGCAGGAGCTGGAGGCTCAGCTCATTTGCCAGGAATGGTTGCTTGTTTAACAACTTTGCCAGTCATAGGTGTGCCCGTAGAAACTAAATCACTTAAGGGTTTGGATTCACTTTTATCCATTGTCCAAATGCCAAAAGGAATTCCTGTTGCAACAGTAGCGATCAATAATTCAGAGAACGCGGCCTTATTAGCCTTAAGAATTTTAGGGGTCCAAACTGGAAAAAATCACAATCAAGAAATAGCAAAAGCTTCCACAAAAGGTTTGAAAAACCTCGAAATCAAAATGCAAAAACAAGTCAAGCAAATGAATATGTTTCTAAGTAAACTTAAAAAATCCCCAGTCAATAAGTGACTTGAACAAAGAAACTGCACAAATCTAAATTCAGTGCGAAAAAAAAGAAGAATTTTATTCTATAGCTTTCAAATTCTTTTTGTATAGTAGGGAAAATACTTCACGACCCTTATACCACCAATCAAAATCGATAGATAAAAAAGATCACCCAACAACTGCCATTTCAAAAATGGAAGGGCCATAAGGTAACATTGAAATAAACCCGCCAATGTTTTTGGATACATTCCAAGATGGAACCAAACAGCAAAGTTTGTAAGAACATAAAACAACAAACTTCCTAAACCTTGGCCGCCGGCAATTTTTAAAGATGAAGTCACCGTCTCACGACCGCTTAAAACATCTGACAGAGTATCTTGAAAGAAAAACCCCAGGACCAAGCATAATGAAGTCGCAAGATAGACAAAAAATACACCTTCATAAAATCCCAAAACCAAATCGGAAACCAGCAGTGCTATTAAGGAAAAGGCCAAAGAGAAAACGAGGATGAACAAATTCTTAAACTGCTCACCTATTGAAAACTTTGAATTCAGTTTTTCAAAAAAACCTGCTCTTGAAAAAATCAAGGGCATCAAAAAAGATCCGGCGCCAATGGCAGTGAAATTCCAAGGGTGAGGAATCAAACGAGACATGATCATCACCGTGAACACAACCAAAGCAGTTAAAAAATAATTAGAAAAGTTTTGATTCACCGACATTTTAGTCATTTTCTTCATCCCGCAAAATTCCTAGTTGATATCTTTTCGGCCATTGATCAGAGAATCTACTACAGAAGGATCAGCAAGGGTACTTGTATCACCCAGTTGATTGAAGTTTTCTTCGGCGATTTTCCTTAAAATCCGACGCATAATTTTACCAGACCGAGTTTTTGGTAAGCTGGGGGCCCATTGAATTAAATCAGGGGTGGCAATAGGCCCAATTTCACCTCGCACCCATGCAATTAATTCTTTTTTATGTGCATGGGATGACTCAAAGCCATTTTTCAAAGTCACATAAACGTAAATGCCTTGTCCTTTGATCTCGTGGGGATAACCCACCACGGCGGCTTCAGCGACGGATTTGTGGCTCACTAAGGCACTCTCAATTTCGGCAGTTCCTAGGCGATGGCCTGACACATTTAAAACATCATCCACCCTGCCCGTAATCCAATAATTTCCTTCAGAATCCCGCTTACAACCATCACCAGTGAAATAATAGCCGGGGTAAGTTGAAAAATAAGTTTCTTCGAATCTTTGGTGGGCTTTGTAAACAGTTCTCATTTGCCCAGGCCAAGAATCTTTGAGGACAAGGACACCTTCACATTCACCTGTTAAAACTTTTCCTTCAGGTGATAAAATTTCAGGTTGAATACCAACTAAGGGCAAAGTCGCAGATCCCGGTGTTAATTTTGTTACAAAAGGAATTGGGGAAATCAAGATACCACCTGTTTCAGTTTGCCACCAAGTATCCACAACAGGGCATTCAGAATTCCCCACCACTTCAAAATACCAACGCCAAGCTTCGGGATTAATCGGTTCGCCGACAGTGCCTAAAATTCGCAAAGATTTTCGTGACGCTTTTCCAACATGGTGGTCGCCTTCCTTCATCAGAGCACGAAGGGCAGTGGGCGCAGTATAGAAAATATTCACTTGATGTTTATCGATGACTTCCCAAAAGCGACTGGCCGTGGGAAAAGTCGGAATCCCTTCAAACATCAAAGTCGTTGCACCGTTCAACAAAGGTCCATAAACCATATAACTGTGACCAGTGACCCACCCAACATCAGCAGTGCACCAATAGACCTCTTGGTCTTTGTAATCGAAAATTGTTTGGTGGGTAAAGCTTGCATAGACTGCATAGCCGCCCGTCGTATGCAAAACACCTTTGGGCTTATTTGTCGATCCAGAAGTGTATAAAATGAAAAGAGGATCTTCCGCATTCATTTTTTCCGGCTTGCAATTCACCTTGTCAGGTTGAGAAGAGAGTGAATTTTTTTGAAAAGCAGTCTCGAAAAGATGCCAATTTTCCGGAAAAGCATTTTGATGATTTGGTAAAGTATTTTGAGGACTTGAATTATCTAAATGTGGATCATGACTTCCCACACAAGAATCATAGTTGAAAAGTAAAACCTGTGTCTCTGTCGGCAACTTTTTTAAAGCTGCTTGAATATTTTCTTTTAAAGGAATTTTTTTTCCACCACGAAACCCATAATCACAGGTGATAATCCATTTTGAATCACAATCCATCACTCGATCAACAATGGAATCAGGTGCAAAACCACCAAAAATCACATTATGAACTGCACCTATTCTGCAACATGCGAGCATGACATAGACCGCCTGAGGAATCATCGGCATATAGATCGTAACAAAGTCACCTTTGCCGATGCCTTTACTTTTCAAAACATTGGCGATTCTATTCACTTCATCAAACAATTTTTGATAAGTGATTTTTTGCGAAGCTTGATCTGGGCGATCTGGTTCCCAGATCAAAGCAATGTCTTCTGACTTTTTTTCCAAATGACGATCAATGCAATTGTAAGACAGATTCATTTCACCGTCTTCAAACCACCGAATATGGACCGGCCGATGAAAAGAAACATTTTTAATTTTTGCGGGACGCTTGAACCAAGAAATTCGATCAGCTTGTTTTTCCCAGAATGCTTCTGAATTTTCCTGAAATTGTGTCAGCAGCTGCTGATACTTTTCGAAAGACTGTTTGTTTTGTGAAATGTGATCTTCAAATAAAAAATTGGCTTCTTTTGTATTTTTATTCATACAGAAGAAGCCAACATCGAAGTCGATCTAGGGTCAATTTAAAATCAGTTTACGTCTTTAAATTCGGCGTCAATGACGTCGTCCCCGTCTTTTTTATTTGAAGAAGGGCCAGCATTCGTTGGACCAGCGTCACTTGCTTGGGCACCTGGATCAGCTCCAGTTTGTTTGTAAATGTCCGTTGTCATTTTGTGACTTAAATTTTGCAAACGTTCAAAAGCAGCTTTGTAAGCAGATATGTCAGATGATTTATCTTCCACTACTTTTTTTGCATCTGCGATGGCTTCGTTGACGGATTTCAAGTCATTTGGATCAGCTTTTGAACCTGAATCCTTGATCAACTTTTCAGTTTGATAAATCAAATTGTCCAAATTGTTTTTCATTGTCACAACTTCAGCCTTTGCTTTATCTGCATCCGCTTGCAGCTCAGCCTCTTTCACCATTCGATCAATTTCTGCATCGTTCAATCCAGATTGAGCAGTGATTTTGATCTGTTGTGTTTTTCCCGTGGCCTTATCTTTTGCGGACACATTTAAAATTCCGTTGGCATCAATATCAAATGTGACTTCGACTTGGGGAACTCCGCGAGGTGCCGGTGCGATTCCTGACAATTCGAAATGTCCCAACAGCTTGTTATCAACGGCCATCTTACGTTCACCTTGGAAAATTTTGATATCCACGGCTGGTTGGTTATCGTCTGCAGTTGAATACACTTGGCTCTTTTTAGTTGGAATAGCTGTGTTTCTTTCGATCATCACAGTCATTACTCCACCCAAAGTTTCAATTCCAAGAGACAGCGGATTCACATCAAGCAAAAGAACATCTTTCACATCGCCACGTAAAACTCCACCCTGAACTGCTGCACCGATGGCAACAACTTCATCTGGATTTACTGTTCGGTTTGGCTCTTTACCAAAGAAATCTTTAACAGCTTTTTGGATCGCTGGGATTCGAGTCGAACCACCCACCAAAATCACTTCATCGATTTCTGAAATTTTAAAACCAGAATCTTCAATACATTTTTTACAAGGCTCCAGAGAACGTTTCACCAAGTCTTCAACCATTTGATCAAATTTAGAACGAGTTAATTTCAATTGAAGATGTTTTGGTCCACTTTGATCAGCAGTGATAAATGGCAAATTAATTTCAGTTTCTTGAGCTGATGACAATTCAATCTTTGCTTTTTCAGATGCTTCCTTCAAACGCTGTAAAGCCATTTTGTCATTGCGCAAATCAATGCCTTGGTCTTTTTTAAACTCAGAAACCAACCATTCTAAAATACGAATATCAAAATTATCTCCGCCCAAATGAGTATCCCCATTTGTTGCTTTCACTTCAACGACACCATCACCGACTTCAAGAATGGAAACGTCAAATGTTCCACCACCAAAATCGAAGATCGCAATTTTTTCGTCTTTTTTCTTGTCCAGACCGTAAGCTAAAGCCGCTGCCGTTGGTTCATTGATAATTCGTTTGACATCCAGACCTGCAATCTTACCTGCATCCTTGGTTGCTTGTCTTTGAGCATCGTTAAAATAAGCTGGAACTGTGACGACTGCTTCTGTCACAGGTTCACCCAAATAATCTTCATCAACCTTTTTCATCTTTGCTAAAACAGCCGCTCAGATTTCTTCAGGAGAAACTTTTTTACCTTGAATGCTAAAAGCGCAATCGTTTCCTTTTTCTACCACAGTGTAAGGAACAAGTTTGATTTCTTCAGTGACTTCCGGAAACCTGCGACCAATAAATCGCTTTGAGGAATAAATGGTATTTTCAGGATTTGTGACCGCTTGTCGTTTTGCAATTTGACCGACCAAACGTTCACCGTCTTTTGTGAAGGCCACAACAGATGGGGTTGTGCGAGCGCCTTCTTCATTCACGAGAACCTTTGGCTCTCCGCCTTCCATGATGGCCACACATGAATTTGTGGTTCCTAAGTCGATGCCGATAATTTTTCCCATGTTTCTCTCCGCTATTTTTATGTGTTATCTTACTATATTATCTTCTATGTTATTTTCTATGGAACATATTGATTTTTAAGATGTTCTTATATCCTTAAGATGGAACGAATTAACAAAACGTCAAGGTGAGGGCAAAACTTTTCTCGAAATGAGTCAAATTGCAGCAGATCTACTTCTTTTTTCCGAAAAGACTGAAGCCTTCAGAGCCTTCACCTGTAGATATTCCCCGCACTTGAGCCAATTCCGCGAGCAGCTTTTCTTCTTCTTTAGAGACCTTTGTGGGGAATTTTACTTGAACTTGGAAATAAATATCTCCGCGTCTTGAGCCCCGTAGACTCGGCAGACCATGGCCTTGAAGTTTAATATTTTCACCGGGTTTAAGGCCCTTTTTGATGACCATTTTTTCTTCACCCGTGACGGTGGGAACGGTAATTTCACCGCCCAACAAAAACTGAAGATAATCGACTTGCAAAGGAGCAATCAAATCGCTGTCTTGGCGCTCAAACAAATCATGATCACGAATTCGAATTTCCACATATAAATCACCTGGTGGACCCCCGCTATAACCGCCTTCACCTTCATTGGAAACACGCAGTCGCGTCCCGGTGTCAACTCCAGGCGGAATGGTCACTTGGATTTTACGATGGGCTTTCGAACGACCTGTGCCACGACAAGATTTACAAGGGTTTTTAATTGTCACACCCTCGCCACGACAAGTGGGGCAAGTGCTAGCCATGGAAAAAAAGCCCTGCTGCCTGACAACTTGCCCAGCGCCACCGCAGGTGGGGCAAGTTTCGGGTTTTGATCCCTTTTCTGCTCCAGCTCCGTTGCAGGGGACACAGCTTTCTTCAGTATCAAATTCAATTTCTTTTTCTAAACCGCTGATGACATCTTTTAAAAAGATTTCTGTCATGTACCGAAGATCTGCTCCACGGCGAGCTTGGTTCCGCTGCCGACTTTGTTGCCGCCCCCCGCCACCCATGCCAAAAAAATCTTCAAAAATATCACCAAAAGAAGAAAAAATATCTTCCGCATTTCTGAACCCGCCCATGCCACCTTGCTGGAAAGCTTGGTGACCGAAGCGATCATATTTTGCGCGTTTTTCTGCGCTGGATAAAATTTCATAGGCTTCAGCCGCTTCTTTAAATTTTTCTTCAGCTTCAGCATTGCCCGGATTTTTATCAGGATGAAATTGCATCGCGAGTTTGCGATATGCTTTTTTAATAGTGTCTTGATCGGACGTTTTAGCAACGCCTAAAATCTCGTAGAAATCACGTTTTTGGGATTGAGTTGGCATTCAAATTACTCCAGATATTCACGAGTGAGAATATGAACAGCTTTATTTTAAAGTCAATCCTTCCGGCTGAGCTTGAAAACTGATCCACCGAGAAGTTATTGCTGATTCTTTGTATATTCTTGAATTCGCTTTTGAATGCGCTCTGCATAGACGTTGGCTTGGTCTTTGGTTCCTGTTTCGTTGAGGTGATTGATCAATGATTTTGCCATTTCCAATTCACCACTCTTGACCAACATTCTTCCGGCAAGACCAACAAGCCAATCTGGTCCTCCATTTTTCTGCGCTTGGATCAGCAGATGAGCCGCTTTTTTAAAGTTTTTTTCTTCAATAATGGCATGGTAAGCAGCCCTGTATAGTATTGGCCAGTCTGTTGGAAACTCAAGGGTGCCACGGTCAAAGATCACAGAAGCCCCTTCGATATCAGTAATCAACACAGTCAATGCCAGAGCCCCGGTTGCATAGGGCATTCGAAAGCTTGGGGACAATATCGTGATGACGTCCAAGTATTTAAACAACCACGATTTATTCACACACACTTTGTAAGGATTAGCGGTTTTGATTTCACTACTACAAAAATCAAAATCTTGAATCACACGAATCCACAAGAAATCTGTGACAAGATCCTTATAGCCGAAAGTAAAATTTTGAATTTTTGCAGAGGGAGCAATAAAATTTTTTTTTTCTTCGGTTCGGGTTTGGAAATTTAGTCTTGAAACTGAAAACAGCAGTCCTGCCAAGAATATTGAAAGGACTGCTGTTGTTGCGAAACTAAAATTTTTGACCATTGACTCTATATGAAACCGAAACAAGAACTAATTAGTCAATACCATTAACAGTATTGGTCACAGTTTTTGTTTGGTTGATGGTCCATGTATCAATGTCAGCGGCAACGTTCACTTTCTTTAACGCAGATTGTGCTGAGGCCGTAAATACTAGAGGTGCCGCCACCGTAGGAATAGTATTTTCTGCTGTAAGAATATTAACTAACGCAAATGTCGCTACGTTTGCTTCTTGAACAACGGCACATCCTGAATCTGCTATCGGGCAGTATATCGAAGTGTTGGTCGAAATACCCAAACTTCCTACTGCCGGCAATGTTGCTGTGTAACCGATTGCTGCTTCATAACCGGCTGCTGGGGCCTCACTAAAACCTACGTTGTAACGCAATTGTCCTTCCGGTGCATAACCAATTACCCCGAACATGGTATGATATCCGTTGTACTCAACAGCGAAGGCTTTATTCGCCGAATAAATCGCAGCTAAATTTGTTTTTGCTTCAGCTTGACGCGCCTTTAACATGTACTTATTCACTGATGGAATTGCCACTGTTGCTAAGATACCGATGATCGCGACGACGACCATTAATTCAACGAGCGAGAAACCGCTGTTGTTTTTTATAACACGTACATTTTTCATTAGGACTCCTTTGAATTGTAAAGCTAATTCTTTCAGCAAATAACCACTTAACCAGTTTTCACAAGCGTTATCGGAAGATCAACAACAGGTCTCAAATCTTTTCTTCCATCTAGCTAAAAAGTCTGGTTTTGTGTCAAAACAAAACAATTTAAGTGTAATGTAATGAGACCTTAGTCGTGAACTTGCTTTGTTTTGAGACTTTATCAAGATGTCGTTCTTTCCATTTTTTTCGACGAGCAGTTCCTTGTATCATTTTCGAACACGGACTATTCTTTGCCAATGTCTAATTCTTCAGAAAATAACGGGACCATTGAAACGCAAACGATTTCGAAAATTGATACTCCAAAAATGTACCGTGTTCTTCTTTTAAATGATGATTATACTCCCATGGACTTTGTTGTGCTGGTTTTAAAAAGATTTTTTGGGAAAAACGATGATCAAGCTCATCAAATTATGCTGGATGTTCATAAAAAGGGGTCAGGCACTGCAGGAGTTTTTACACTTGAAACTGCGGAAATGAAAGTGATGCAGAGCAATCAGTTTGCTCTGCTCAACCAACATCCTTTGAAATGCACTCTCGAAGAAGCTGATTAGACTTGTCTAAAGCAAGATTTTCATGAAAATCAGCGGAACAGACGTCGTATTTTCATGAAAATCTTGCTTTAGTATAAAAAATAGCCAAAAATGATGGCATGTATGAACGTTATTTAAATTTTGAGTCCATCCTCGAAAGAAAAAGTCTTTTTTTTATTGGACCTCGTCTCACTGGAAAATCAACCCTTCTTAAAAATCGATACCCGGGAAGTGTTTACATCAAGCTTATCTAGATTATAACCGAATCAAAATGAAGTTTGAATTTTGGCGATCAACTTCAAAATTTGAAGTTGATTTTTTACTGTATAACGACACAAAGCAGATCATTGCCATTGAAGTCAAATCCACCCGGAACCCGACCAGTAAAGACTTTAAAGGCTTGATGGCTTTTGAAGAAGAGTTTGCGATCTATAGAAAAATAATCGTGTGTAACGTGGATAGACCCAGAAAAACGCAGGAAAACATAGAAATACTGCCCATCCTTGATTTCCTGAAGCTACTTTGGTCTGGGGAGCTGCTAGCCTGATGCGCAAGGTCCGATGACTCTTGCATTGAATTAGCGTAGTCTCTAATAAGCAGGAGGCTTTTATGATGTCAAAAGAGCTTGAACGTCGTTTAGCAGAAGCCAGCGAGATTGCGAAAAAAAAACGTCATGAATTTGTCACCCTTGAACATATCTTGCTTGCGATCACCGCATCGCCAGTGACAGTTCAGATTTTGCAATCCTGCGGCGTGAATGTTCAAATGCTGAAAACACAATTGAATGATTTCATTCAAAAAACTCCTCAAATTACTGAAGAGCAGATCGATACCTATGGCGGTTTTGATTCATGGAATCCTGAATTTACTTTGGCTTGCCATCGTCTTTTTCAGCGAGCGGCTCTGCAAGTCAAAAGTTCGGGGCGCAATCAAATCAATGAAGGAACCTTATTAGTTGCGCTTTTTTATGAACAGGAATCCCACGCAGTCTTTGCTCTGAGCCAACAAGGAATGACCCAATTTGATGTCATTAATTATTTATCCCACGGGATTACAAAAGATGATTCATCTCCGGAGTTAAACTTTGAAGCAACATCAGGGATCCCACCCCAGGATGGAACGAATCCAAAACAGATGGAATTTGATGGCCAGCCCGTGGATGACAGCAAAAAAAACCCTTTGGATGTTTTTTGCCAAAATTTAAACGAAAAAGTGACTTCTGGAAAATCAGATCCACTGATCGGCCGCGATGAAATCATCACTCGTGCCATTCAAGTGATCTGCCGTCGCACCAAAAATAATCCCATATTTATTGGGGAACCCGGAGTGGGAAAAACCGCTCTTGCTGAAGGTCTGGCTT
>JBKCTJ010000162.1:0-4392 GCA_046318875.1 Pseudobdellovibrionaceae bacterium
ATCAAATTTTTTCGAATATCAAAGTTGTGGCCTTCTACTTTTCTTTGCGCGCCTTCGATGGAGTTTGTCACCATTTTAGCCGTGATCGGTTCGTCTTCTGGCATATTCATCATGTTCATGATTTTTTGAATACGCTCCCCATTAAAAATTCTCATTAAATTATCTTCCAAAGAAAGATAAAACATGGATTCCCCTGGATCACCTTGTCGACCAGCGCGGCCTCGAAGCTGATTATCGATACGTCGTGATTCGTGTCGTTCAGTTCCAACGATGTATAATCCACCTGCGGCTATTACTTCTTGTTTTTCGATTTCGACCTTTTTCTTAAACTCTTGTAAAAATTGCGGGAAGCTTTCAGCTTCTTCGCTGCCAGCAGCAACTTTGGCCATCACTTCTGGATTTCCACCCAACATGATATCTGTTCCTCGGCCCGCCATATTTGTTGCAATGGTGATTGCACCTTTTCGTCCGGCCTGGGCGATAATATCTGCTTCACGTTCATGTTGTTTTGCATTCAAAACATCGTGTTTAACGCCTTCTTGTCTTAAAAATCGACTCAGCAATTCGGACTTTTCAATACTTGCTGTTCCAACTAAGACCGGCTGACCATTTTCATGACGGACACGGATGTCTTTGACGATAGCACGAAATTTCGCTTGTTCCGTTTTATAAACCACATCGTTTTGATCAGTTCTTTGAATCGGTCGATTGGTAGGAATAACTGCAACATCAAGATTGTATATTTTTTTAAACTCGACAGCTTCCGTATAAGCAGTCCCAGTCATTCCCGAAAGTTTTTTGTACATACGAAAGTAATTTTGGAAAGTGATGGTGGCCAAAGTTTGGTTTTCACTTTTCACGTCAACGCCTTCTTTGGCTTCGATGGCTTGATGCAAACCATCGCTCCATCGGCGTCCCGGCATCAGTCGACCGGTAAATTCATCGACAATGACGATTTCTCCATCTTTGATCATGTATTCCACATCAAGGCGATACAAATGATGGGCTTTTAAACCGGAAAGAACATGGTGTAAAAGTTCGATATTTTGAGCGTCATAGACATTGTCAATTTTAAGGAGTTCTTCAACTTTCGCATTCCCCTCGTCAGTTAAGGAAACCGTCTTTGTTTTTTCTTCCATAGTAAAGTGAAGATCACGTTTCAAATCTGGAATAATTTTGTTCACAACGTAATATTTTTCAGTAGAAGATTCAGCAGGACCAGAAATGATCAACGGAGTTCGCGCTTCATCCACCAAAATCGAATCGCACTCATCGACAATGGCATAATGATGTTCTCGCTGAACGTAATGTTGTAAATCAAATTTCATATTGTCGCGCAAATAATCAAATCCGAATTCGTTATTCGTTCCGTAAGTAATATCTGCACCGTAAGCTTCTTTTCTTTGCTGATCAGTTAAACCATGAACGATCGTTCCCGTAGTCAGTCCCAACCAATTATAGAGTTTTCCCATCCACTCACAATCACGCTTTGCAAGATAATCATTGACTGTGACAACGTGGACTCCGCGCCCTGTCAGCGCATTTAAATAAACTGGCAATGTCGCAACTAGGGTTTTTCCTTCTCCCGTTCGCATTTCTGCAATGGATCCGCGATTTAAAATGATCCCACCGATCATTTGCACATCGTAATGTCGCATTCCCAACACTCGCTTCGAAGCTTCACGACAAACAGCAAAAGCTTCTGGCAAAATTTGATCTACGGTTTCACCCGTTTTCAAGCGCGCCATCAGTTCCGGTGTTTTCGCTTGAAGTTCAGCATCAGACAAAGTTTGTATCTTTGCTTCAAAAGCATTGATCTGGTGAACAATGGGCCAGATTTTTTTCATTTCGCGATCATGTGCTGTACCAAAAACTTTTTTTAGAAACTCAGTAACCATAACACCACCATCAGACACATAGGATAAGGTGATTATCCGATGGCCGACAACGTTTATGATCAAATCTTTTAATCAGTGCGGCATCCCTGGTCCACACCCAGCTGACGAATTAATTCGTAGCTGGCTATGGCCACAGATGTTGCCAGATTCAAGGACCGAACAGGACCAATTTGTGGAATTTTAACGAGCTGCTTTGAAAACTTTTGCAAAATTTCCGGAGGAAGACCTTTGGTTTCTTTCCCAAAAACCAAGGCATCACCTGGTTGATAGAGAACATCTGTGTAAAGCCTGGTGGCTTTGGTGCTAAACAAAAAAATTCTATCTTGATTTGGAGCATTCTTTAGCCAAGCTTCGAAATTTTGATGGCGATGCCAATCCAAATGCACCCAATAATCTAAGCCCGCTCGTTTAAGATTCGAATCCGTGATTTCAAAACCAAAGGGCTCAATAAGGTGCAAACTGCTGTTTGTTGCAACGCAAGTACGTCCAACATTCCCCGTGTTCTGTGGAATTTCAGGTTCATGGAGGACGACTGAAAAGAAAGGTTGGACTTTGGTCTTGTTCATTTTCAATGAAAAATACCGACTTTAGGTCTATGAGTGCAAGCTGGATTTTTAATCTTAAGAAACTGCTCCAGGCCAAGCCTGAAAATTCTAAGTCAGCTACAAATTCAAATCCAATTCAAGTTCAATCTTTTCTTCAAAAATTTAGATCAAAACACAAAAATTCCGGTCACTTTTCAAAAGATGAGTTAGCGCAATTCTTTTTCCAAATACAAAAAGCAAAATGTGACCAAAATGTGATCTTTTTAAAACGTCATTTGATGCCTGATATCTACAAAAAAATGAACGCTTTTGTTCAAGAGTGTAAAGTGGATTCACTTAAGCTGGAACTAAAAGGTGTTAAATTCAAAAATTTTCAAATTCACAGTCCTCGGGCCCCTTCGACAGGGGCTCACTGCATCCATCTTTTGCTTGAATACAGTGTCCAGGAATGTTGGAGTGACCTCAGATCTAAATTCCAAAAAGAGCAATTCCGCGATTTAGCTGAAGTCTGGGAACTTTTATATAGCGAAAAAGAAAATAAATTTTATTTGTTTTGGATTTATGACTTGAGCGGAGTCACGTCGCCAGAAATCGAACATCTGGCGGACAGTCTCAAAGCAGCCTAAACCCGTTGACTTTAAAGATACCGATAAACTTCTTTACCCAAAGCGCTTAGGGCCAGTCTTCTTCCCTTATCCACGATAAGGCCCAAATTCATTAATTCTCGATAAAGTGGCAAATCAATAGGCACAATGTCTCGTCCCGAGGAAGAGCCTAACTTGTGAACATATTGTTTTTGGCGGTCGCTAAGCTGCCCAGGCAGCGCACGGTCTACAGAGAAATATTCTCGCCAATCTCCACCTTGAACATACATTGCATCTTTTGGTAATTTGGAAGGATTTAATGAATAAACATCGCAGTCAATTGCATCTAAGATTTTATCGTTTAAATCGTGAGCATCTAATTGAGATGGAGAACGCCGAGCTTGGATTTGTTTTCGATGATACAACCCCTTTTCAGGTTGAAGCATGCTGCATCCCAAAAACTCATCGAGAATGAACATCAAAAGTTCTGAACCTTGAATTTCTAAAATTTGACCAGGAATACGGTCCGCCTGACCAGGAACTACTTCACAGGATTGATCTTGCGACGCAATCACCACGGGATATCCGACCTTTAACATGTAAGCTTTTCCCAAAATCGAAGCTTCCTGAATATCGGCCACATGCTGCTGAATTTTTGGGAAATGAACCATGCCGTTGCATAAACTACCATAGACAAAAAGTTTTTTCGTCATCATTACTCCACCCCCATAGAGCAAAAATTTCTAGTCTCTTTTTGAAACTCAAGTGTCGATTTAGCAGAAAGAATCAGGAGTCGCAAGACCACGGCCCGAGAAAGGCCGAATTTGAATTCATTTTCTTAGGTCCCTTTGACCTCACCACATCATTTCTACAAAAATAGTTCTGGAATTCGGCATTCATTTAAAATATCTTGACTCACGCGACTCAAATCTGAAACGCAAATGCGGAGAAATTATGTCTGAAAATTTGAAGAATTATCTGGGTTATATGTGGATGCGCGAAGAAGACGGCGTCATTACAATTGGTATCAATGAAGAAGGCCTAGAAGATTTAACAGAGATCCAATCCATCGATTTACCAGCCGAAAACGAAAAAGTTGAAGCGGAAGTTGCTTGTGGAACCATCGAAACAGATGACGGTCCCCTTGATATCTATCCACCTGTTTCTGGAACTATTGTGGAAATCAATTCACAAGTTATTGATGATCCAACAATTATCATGGAAGACCCCTTCGAAGAAGGCTGGCTCCTTCGTATCGAACCAGTGGAAGAATCCGACGATGATGATGAAGATGACGATGATGACGACGACGAAGATGAAGAAGAACTTGAAGAAGACGAAGAATAGCCCAGGGCTATTGTAATT
>JBKCTJ010000163.1:0-35654 GCA_046318875.1 Pseudobdellovibrionaceae bacterium
GATCGCAGTGCTTACGGCGAAACCGATGATTTTAATATCGAAATGGTACCGGAAAAAAAATTCACAGATATTGAGCTTAAAAAATTTAGAAATTATCAGTGTGTTAGTGACACTCGAAACTGGATCGCAATTGCTACGGAAAATCAATTTGCTGATACCGACAAGTCCCAACTTTTAACAAAGCTCAAAGATCTGGATGCGCTGATGAAAACTCACCGCAGTGATTTTCCCCAAGACTGGCTTTTTTTTCTCGAGTTGTACGAAATGAGCTATTCGCTTTCTCAAATGTCAGACCTTCAATTCGCTTCACAGATGGTGTTTGAATTGAAACAGATTTTAAAAACCTGTGGATCAGATTCAAAAAAACACAAACTGATTCAAGACGGTCAAAAAGAAGTCCACAAACAGACTCTTTTTAGCCAAGTTCAAAATTTCACCAGAGCTTCTCAACCCCAAAAAAATTCATGACTTCAAATACTGTAGCCGATTCATCTATGACCGAACAGGATCAAACGAATTACCAAGTGCATGTGGTCCTCGTGCGAACTCTTTATGAACGCAATGTCGGCGCCGTGGCTCGGGCGATGACAAATATGGGTGCCCTGCGATTGATTTTAATCGGGCGCAAGTGCGAACTCACTATCGAAGCCAATCACGCAGCCGCTTCAGGACAAACGCCTTTTGAAAATAGAATTGAATATCAAACCTGGGATGAATTTACCGCAAATGAAGACCCCGATGGAATCCGGTTATGTTTCACAGCTCGCGATGGACGAGGCCGCTTGGTTCATGATTTTTCAGAAACCCTGGTGCGCCTAAAAACAGAAAGCCCAGTCTTTGAAGAAAAGAAAATTTCTGGAAAACCAGTGCAACTGTATTTGATTTTTGGCCCTGAAGACTGGGGACTTGATGCTAAGGATTTAGAATACGGACAGCGTTCTGTCACCATTCCCACTTATGGGACAAATACATCTTTGAATCTGGCTCAAGCTGTCTTGTTGGCTTTATTTATTTTAAGAAATACTTGGGGCGGCGAAGTCACCCAGCTTGATGGCCAGCGCAATCGAAAACGCAATGTGGGTCTACCAAATATTTTCCCAGATGAAACCCTTCGCAAGTGGCTGCTGACAATGCGCTATGATCTGAGCAAAAAGAAAATCAATGTCTACACCGTCATCCGCAGAATGATTTTAGCAAATGCACCAACCCAAAAGGAACTGCGAATTTTAGAAAGCGTCTGGCGACAAAGCATTCGCCGAATGTCCGAAAAAATTCAGACGACAGACATCCCGGAAGACCCCCTTGATCAAAAAGACTGAGAAAAGCTTCCAACTGTGATGTTTTTTTCCTTTTACATATGTCAGATTTGGCGTACAATTCTGACATATGTACTCGCGAATTTGCAAACTATCAAAATCACGAAGCTTTTTCCTGTTTGGCGCCAGAGGAACTGGCAAAAGTACACTTCTTCATCTGTGGAAGAAGAATTTGAATCATCGTTGGTATGATTTGCTGGACTCGGAAACTGAATCACAACTCATGATTCGCCCTCAGACCTTACTGGAGAACTGGAAGGCTAAACCAACAGAATGGATCATCATCGATGAAATTCAAAAAGTTCCAAAACTTCTCGATACAGTTCATCAAGGAATACACAGTCATAAAATTAAATTTGCCTTAACCGGATCAAGCGCACGCAAACTCCGCAGAGGAGCTTCCAACTTACTAGGAGGACGAGCTTCTGAGTTTCATTTGCACCCTCTAACCCATCTTGAACTCGGATCAGATTTCAAACTGACTGATGCGTTAAAATGGGGTAGCCTTCCCGAACTCTTCGAACTGAGTGCTCGAGAAAAAACAAGGGCGCTTTCCTCTTATGTTTCAACATACTTAAAAGAAGAAATCTTAATTGAACAAATCATTCGAAAGATAGAACCTTTTCGAAAATTTTTAGAGGTCGCAGCTCAAATGAATGGATGCATCCTCAATTTTGCAAAAATAAGTCGTCACTCTGGAATCGAAGAAAAGTCCATCGCTCGCTATTACCAAATTTTAGATGATACTTTAGTTGGCTTCTTCCTAGAGCCTTACGACCAATCGATTAGAAAAAGACAATCACAAAAGGCAAAATTTTATTTTTTTGATTGTGGTGTCACACGCGCATTGCAGAATACACTGACCCTTGATTTAGTTCACCAATCTGCGTCCTTCGGTCATCTTTTTGAACAATTTATCATTTTGGAGATGATCAGATTAAACGATGCTTTTGAAAAAAGTTTTAAGTTCTCTTATTTGCGCACAAAAGATGATGTCGAAATCGATATTGTAGTTGAGCGTCCTGGAGAGCCCCTCGCACTCATCGAGATCAAATCCAAAACACATCATGATGTCGAGGACGCTAGGCATTTGAAAAAAATTTCTGCAACTTTGGATAACTGCATCTGCTACGTTCTCAACTGCGCTAAGGAACCGACTGAAATTGATGGTATTCATTTCAAACCATGGCAAGAAGGCCTTGTCGAAATATTTGGTCATACCGATTGAGATTCGTAAGATTTATTTATTTGATCATCATCATCTTCATACAAAACACCGAACCACCGGATTTTTTATATTCAGATGTGTCCAATTCGACGGGCACAAATCCATGATCTTTTAATGCTGTTCGAAATCTTTCTGCACCTGGATGCAAGATCACATGTTTTCCGTCCGGTGAGTGGCAATTTGCTGCGAAAAAATCAAGAGCTTCTTTTTCGTGGACTTCGATATTGCGTTTGAATTTTTGCTGGATCAGTTTTATCGCGCTGGAATCAAAAGCGCTTGGAACATAGGCCACCGTTTGCGCATCTAAAATAGAAAAACAGGTGTCTAAGTGGTAGAAAAATTCCGAATTCAAACGCAGTGGATGAACTTTCATCCCTGTGATTTTCGCGACTTGATCGTAAACTTTCAAATCTGTGCGATAGCCGTAGCCTCCCCAAATTTCATTTGTGCCAGGCTGAATCAGCGCGTCTCCGTTGCCTTCAAAAGTCAGATCATTGGAAATTTCGTAAATATCATAACCTTTGCTCTGATAAAACTTTTGAAAATAGGCGACTTCTTTTTGCCGGTATTCAGATCTCATTCGACTTAAAATGACTGATTTTTTTTGCCCTTTTAAAAAAGGAAAACTTTGGTTGGCAGCAAAAACCATATCTGGAAGTTTTTCAACTCCATCAAGGACTGATACGGAAAAGCCAATCCGTTCATAAGCAGTTTTTAAATTTTGCCATTGGATTACCGCAAGTTGTCGGTCAACTTTATTTAGATTCCCCGCAGAGTCTTTCATATAGGGATTTATCGCGTATTCAATATCGAAATACTGCGGATGAACCATTAAAACTTCAGTGAAAGGATTTGAAACGGACATGCAACCTCACTCGCTCAGTTGCTTCAGTGGTACTTTATTCCATGGAGAGAATCAATTGCTCTCTTTGATCCCGAACGAGCTTCAAATTGGCATCCAATTTTTCCAATTGTAATGAAAGTTGCTCGCCCTGATTGTTCAGTTCGCTGATGCGCTCAAAAGTTTTTTCGTCGTCACCGCCAACTAATTTCAGCGAATCCAATTTAATTGAAAGTAAATCCAGTTCTTTGTGGATTCTTTCAAGTTTTTGATTAATTTTTTTCCTCTCATCACTGAGGGATTTAGTGATGCTCAGGATCTGGTCTGGCTTTAGAGCCGGCAAGCTTGAAGTTTTGAATTCTTCATCACCTGTAATGTATTCCCAGAAGCTCAATTTTTCAGGTTTGTGATCGTCTTGAACTTTTTTTGATTTCAATTGTTTGATAAGAGCGGACACACTGTGTGGTGTCGTTTGATTTTCCGTATGACTATCGTCGTCCATAATTTAACTGCATTCCTCTCATTGATCAGTGAACGCAATCAGTATAGCGGAAGCGGATCAAATAGGCCACGGATGGCTGGACCAGGAAAATCATGAATGGAATAAATACAAATGCAAACGTCAAGATCTTGGATCAAGTTTATAAAAAGATAAAATATTTCAATGACTTAATTAAGTATCTATTTTCTTAAGATTCATTCTTCGGCATGATGAGCCGCCCCGTCAGATAAAAATCTGGCCCCAATTTCTGCGAAAAATCAGGGTTGATCCGTGAAGCCAGCTGGACTTTTGTGTTGAGCAGCGATTCAGCCCACCCCGGGGCATGACCACCCAGAATCACTGGTGCTTGAAACAGATGAATGCGATCTACCAGGCCACATTTTAAAAAATGAGAAATAGTTTTTGCCCCACCTTCGATCATGGCTGAACGAAACCCTTTTGCCCATAACTGGCTGGTCAGTTCAATAAGATCAAGTTTGCTGGACTGGCCCCTTTCAACGGGCACAAGCAAAACCTGCGAATCCAACACCCCAGTTTTTCTAGCTCGATCTAACGCAATTTCATCTTGAACCGCCCAGAAAACATTTTCTGGTAAATGAATTTTTTGAATTTGAAGATCTTTTCCAAAAAGTTGACCCTGGGGATCTATAATTAAAATGCGATTTTGTTTAGTAATTTTTGGATGACGGATATTCAATTGAGGATCATCAACAGAAACTGTTTTGTTACCTACAATCAGTAGATCATAACAAGATCTCAGATAATGGGAATACTGGCGGGATTCAGCTGAAGTGATCCATTTGCTGTCGCCATTGGCTAGGCCCATTTTTCCATCCAAGGATTGGGCCAATTTCACTGCAAAAAAAATTTTTTGTTCTTCAATATTTTTAAGGAAAATTTCACAAGTGTTCCGCAGCTGATTTATGATGTCAGCATTGCCCTTTGGATTCTCACTTGAAGAAGAATAGTTAACACAAGATATCCCAGCATCACGCAGGATTTGAGCCCCTTTACCTGAAACTTGTGGAAAGGGATCTTGCAAACCATAAGTCACTCGAGCGATGGGAAATTCAATCAACTTTTTTGCACAAGAACCGGTTTTTCCCTGATGGGCACAGGGCTCTAAAGTCACAATCACGTGGGCATCTTTAAGCAAATCTGGATTTAATCCCTTTAAAGCATTGATCTCGGCGTGGGCTTCGCCATATTTTTGATGATGTCCCATTGCGAGTAGCTCTTGTTTTGAGTTTAGAATCACACAACCAACTAAGGGATTCGGACTCACAAATGAAGCACCTAGCTTAGCCTGATCTATGGCCAAGAGCATCGCTTCATCAAGTGTCAGTTGCATTCCTAATTTCATGGTTCAAGTCATACTACTTGGACATCCAACTTTGCCAGTAGTTTTTCACTTCCAAAGAATCAAGCTGCGAATCGATTTTCAAATGATTTTGACTATCAATCATGACTGCAACTTCGTCTGTATGGGTTTTTGTCCCTACATTCTTCATGGCTTTTGGATGTGGACCGTGAGGAAAACCCGCAGGATGAAAAGTCATCATTCCAGCGTGTAAGTTATCACGACTAAAAAAGTTACCGTCATGATAAAATAAAATTTCGTCGTAATCGATATTCTGATGATAAAAGGGAACTTTCAACGCATCAGCGTCGGTTTCCAAAGGCCGCGGTAAAAAAGTACAAACGACAAAACCTTTTGCTACGAAGGTTGTGTGGACCGACGGAGGCAAGTGCACACGAGCACTCAGGATTGGCATGAGATCACTGATGTGCAAAGTAAAAGGAAACAAATCACCTTTCCATCCGACAGTATCATAAACATTTTCTGTATACCCGAAACTTGTGTTTTGATCATCCCGCTTCACAGTGATTTCAATAATCGGTGCGGATAATTTTTTAAGCTCCACATGAAGCAAGTCTAAATTTGGTTTACCTATGGCAGCTGGATCATAAAATGCATTTCTGCCCAGCATTCCACGATCTGGTTCGCGAAACATTGAGGTCCGGGATTCAATCACCAAGAAATCAGATTCTTCCTGACAAAAAAGTGTGTGAGTCACGCACTTTGGAATACTGATATAAGAACCAGCTTTAAAATTTAAAAGTCCGTATTCAGTAAAAACCTGACCTGAGCCCTTGTGCACGAAATACAGCGTATCCCCATCTGCATTGCGAAAAGCTTTCTGTGCTGCTGGATCAGACTTTGATAAACATAGTTTATATAGTCCCATTTCAGAATTATAGACTGTTCGCTTCCACACACCGAAAGACTTGGGCAATTGAACCAAATCATACAAATGCGGCTTCAAAGGACCTTCAATATGATTCCAGCGCGTGCTCGGCTGTGGTTTGATCAAGTGCGAGACCTGTCCAAAAAAACCCTGACGCCCCTGTTCTTCTTCAAAATGATTTTCAGGAATGCCTTTATGCCCTTGAGTGGTGAATTTGCCTTGGGAATACTGAAACATATTATAAATATCCTCGTTCTTTTTGATCCCGTTCGATGGCATCGAACAGAGCTTGGAAGTTTCCGTCACCAAAGCCATCGTGACCTTTGCGCTGAATCACTTCAAAAAAAATAGGGCCGATTACATTTTTAGTAAATATTTGCAGAAGATAACCTTTTTGGTCACCATCTACCAAGATCGCGTGTTTGCGAAGTTGTTCCAAGTCTTCAACAACATGAGCTACCCTGGTCGGAATCATATCATAGTATGTTTTTGGAGGTGGCGTTAGGAACTGAACTTCTTTTGTCTCCAGGGTTTGGATTGAATCCAGGATATTTTCACTGATCAATGCCAAATGCTGAATGCCTGAACCTTTGTATTCATCCAGATATTCCTGGATTTGTGATTTAGATTCTGTAGGTTCATTGATGGGAACTGAAAACTTTCCACATGGAGAACGCATGACTTTGGAAATAAGACCGGTCTTTGATCCGCGGATATCAAAAAAACGCGCTTCATAAAATCCAAAAATCTTGATGTAGAAATCGCACCACTTCTGCATTTCACCCCGGGGAACATTGTTTGTAAAATGATCGACAACTTGAAATCCAAAACCCTTGGGCTTCCATTTGTCTTTTGGAATTTGAAAAATACTTTCATAAAGTTTTTTGCGATTGGCTTCATCGATAAAATAAATCAGGGAATCACCGATTCCATAAACTGCTGGAAATGGTGTCGCACCTTTTTCATGGTCAGTTCCTGTGTAAGGTCTTGCACCTCGAGCAACAGCAAGATCAAAGGCCTTTTGTGCATCTAAAAATCGAAACCCTGTGGCACAAATTGCCGGTCCGTGAGCCTGTGCAAAACTTGCAGCAAAAGTTTGTGGTTCACAGTTCAAAATAAAATGAATGTCGTTTTGTCCATATATTCGAATATTCTTGCCGTGCACTTGTCCAACTTCTTCAAAACCAAATTGTTGAAATAATTTTTCAAAATGCGCACGATCTGATCCCGCATATTCAATAAATTCAACTCCGTCCAGTCCTAGGGGGTTGGCTGGCAATGTTTTCATAGCTTCAGTGGCGTTCATGAGATCTCCTCTATAGTCGTAGCAAAATGTCGTAGCAAAATGTCGCAGAAAAATGTCTGACAAAAATTTAATGCCGTTCAAAGCTGAATTCAAGCTCTATCAAAATTCAGGTCAGAGTCGGGATTTCATTTTGCTGATCAGTTGATCTTTTTCTTTCCAAATTTCAGAAATCCAAATCTGAAATTGATCGCGGGCGCTGGCGTCTTGGCTGTAAGACCCCGAAATTTTTGGAAGTGGTCGCTGCTGAATGGCGGCGTCTATGGTGTGCAGGCGGCCTGAAAATAAATCCCACAAGCTGACAAATCCTTGTGGGTAATGCAAAGTGACGTCTAAAATTTCTGTGAATTGATTGCCCATGACTTCCACGGCAAAGGCAATTCCGCCAGCTTTTGGAATGAGCAGATTTTGGTATGAAGTCTGCTGAGACTTCAGTTTATTTGCAGTGAAACGCGTGCCCTCAGCAAAGTTAACGATACAAGTAGGCTTGCCTTTGAATTTTTCGCACATTGCTTTGGTGGTTTTTAAATCGTCGCCTCTTTTTTCAGGATGTTTTTTTAAGAATTGTTGAGAGTATCTTTTCATAAAAGGAAAATCCAAAGCCCACCAAGCAAAACCTAAAAAGGGAACATAGATCAGCTGACTCTTAATAAAGAACTTTAGAAAAGGAATTTTTCCATTGAACAAATACTGAAGGGCAATGATGTCAACCGCGGATAGATGATTACTCAAAATCAAGTACGATTTTTGATTTGAAAGACCTTGGGGAATCTGTGTATTCCAATGAATTTTGTGAAGGACATTTAAAACTAAACCATTGGATGAAACCCAGCCCGATGCAGCAGCATGTAAAGCCCAATCAACAAATGCGCGCAAAGCCTTCACAGGCAGAAGAATTTTGAACACAGTAAGAATAAAAATGATCGTGCACCAGCCAACAGTATAAACAGAAAAAACACAAAGCACAAAAATTCCTTTGAATAACTGTTGCGGTGTGTTTTTCATCTGTGATTTATTTCAAATAATTCTTTTGAATTTGCTCAACATGAATTTGCTGCAGACGACCGGCTCTGGAGCACATGATGTTGTTGATATCGATTTGATAGCTGACCATTTCTTTTTTCGTTTGATCATAGAATTCGATATAGCAATCCGGAAAACCAAGCACATGGCCAAGTTCGTGCCTGATAGTCCATTGCGTGCCAAATTCAGTGATGGGCTGATTGGCATCCATGGTAATTTGATTTCCACCAAGCCCATTCACGTTCGGAGTCACACCTGGTTTAAACACGACAAATACAGGAGCCTCCAGCGTAAAATCCAAGACCAGTTTCCAATTTGCAAATTTCCATTCGTCTTCGATGTTCACTTGTAAAAAATCCAGGATCGTTGAATTATTCGGATTTTGAAATGGTAATTTCAGAATGGAGTTTGCTCCGTTATCAAAGGATGTCCAAACCGCTTCAGGGCGAGGATTTACAACATTAAAAAATTTATTATAAACGCCTTCGGCTTTGGGTTTTGCTTCGATATAAAAATCAAAAACGCCCCTTGGGTTTTGAGCTATTTGTGTCACAGCTTGGCTTAATTTTCGCAAACAAGTGTCTGTTGGTTTGTTTTGCAAACATAAGCCTTGCAAATGAGTGCTCAAGCGAGCTTGATCCGACGCTGGCAAAGATTTCCAAGTGACTAAGTTATTTTCTAAATTTTCTTCTTTATTTAAAAAATAAAATCCACGAATATCTTCTTGTTTGCGCTCGGCCAAATAATCCAGATAAGGAACCATCATTTTCCAACGGGCCGCAGATTGATACAACTTATCTATTTGCCGGGCCCAGTTCAGATAATCATCGTCAGATACGCCAAGTGGATAAATCATTTCACCGACACCGAGAATGATTTCACCTAATTGGGTCGGAATTCCCAGACGCAAATCTTCGAGTTGTTTTTTGATGATTGCAGGTGAATATGTTTTCGGTTGATCAATGGGGATACCTGATTTTTTCTGCAATTCAGCGTTAGTAAACGCTAACTGAGCATCTGCAGTTTTTTTGGAATTAATAAATTTCAGAAAATCTGCGTTACGCGCGCCCTTTTCAATTAGAAAAGCAAGAACATCTTCTTCGGTCACCACATCGTGGGCAGTTTGAGGCCCCTCTCCTGCTCGAATTTGCAATCGCTGTAAAAAAGCTGCGTATTCAGATGACTCCAAATCTAAGGGGATGGAGTGCCCATGTTCAAACAACATTCTTTTGTTTGATTTATTCAAATTGCTTTGAGCAAAAGCGATAGGATTCATGAGCACAAGGCTTAGAGCAAAATTAAAAACAGAAATCACTAGTTTTTTTTTCATACCCAACAGTAGAGACCACAAGACTCATCACTGTCAATTTTTTCAGCTGTGTAACAATTTTGCGAAAAGAACGCGAAAACAAAGTCTCATCTTGAGACATTCACACCGGAATAAGAAGTTATTCTAGCATGATAGACGGCTCATCAATTTTGGCATACCTCATGAAGTGCTCAAAGGCAGAGGAAAATTTATGAAGCACAAGACATTGCATTCCAATTCAAAGCTACTGACGACGATGGTTTCATTGCTCTTGCTATGCCTTGCGGCCTGCAACCAAACCAATAACAGCTCTTCTTCGAACTCTCCGGCGAACGTCGATTGTTCTGGTTACAGATATTACAACCCAAATGTTCCGGGTGGGTATTCAAGTGCTGTGTACGATCCATCGCGAAATACTTGTATCGATCCATCAACTGGACAAGGTTATGGCGCCCCAGTATCAAATTATCTTTCTTTCTTTTCGCAAAACTGGGACCGATCAAATTATTCTACATTCAATTCAATTCAGTCGATCAATGCTTATAATCCCGTAAGAAACATGACGATTACAAACGGTGGCATCTATCAAACCTTTTTGAGAAAAGCGATGGGCGTTTGCGATCGTCAACAATCCACAGGTGGCACTGCAAGCTGCACTTCCTGGATCAGCGGAGGACTGGATTTGGTTCTTCAAGCATCAACAACATCGAACACAACGGCACAGATTACAGTTCGGGCTTGGCCACAACAAAGCTACGGAGGGAGTTTCAATTACAGCTTTCCAAATGCTGGACAATTGTTAGCAAGCTTTTTTGGCTTTCCTGTTTTTTCAAATGTTGGCGCTTATTTAAATCCGTTAGCTTTGAATTTAACAATGTCTCCGATTAACAACAGCGCGGGATTTGAAGGCAGAGCTTACGGTGATGCCTATTCAATGGCCAATCGCAGCTTGATCCAATTGCAAGTCGCAACAGGAAAGTTAACAAATACAAGCTTTCAATACACTTTCAATTTTGAAGGGAGTGAATTTGCTCGTGGAACATTCCAGCGTTGTCGCTCTGTAGATTGCGGAACCTTATCTTTCTTTGGTAACTAATACTCCAAATGAACGATCAAAACTCTTTTGCTCCAAAAAATTTTCAAGTCCCTTGTCCAAAGTGCAAAACTCTGTGCACTTTTGATAAGCAAAAAAATCCTTATCGACCTTTTTGTTCCGAACGATGTCAGACGAATGACCTTGGAACTTGGGCGGACGAAGGCTATCGAATTGCTGCTGAAAATACAGATCTGTCTCAAAATTTGGATGAAGAATCAGACGAATCAGAAAAATAAACAAAAATTTTTAAAGTTTTTATTTGACGGGGATTTTCTTTTGATCTTTCATAGAAATCAGAACTATTCAGGTTATAAGGAGACAACGACTATGAATAAAGCACAATTGATCGAGAAGATTGCAACTGAAACTAAAGTTTCTAAAGCACAAACAGAAATGATTTTTGATTGCGCAGTTGACACGATCAAAAAATCTGTAAAAAAAGGTGACGATGTAAAACTTGTTGGTTTTGGTACTTTCACTAAAGCAAAAAGAAAAGCTCGTATGGGCAGAAATCCACAAACTGGAAAAGCTATCAAGATTCCAGCAGCATGGGCTCCAAAGTTCCGCGCTGGTGCTGAATTTAAATCTCTTGTAAAATAATTTTTAAATTATTTGAAGATGTGAAAAGCCAGAAGTCATTCTGGCTTTTTTATTTTGTTGTCATTTATATTCCCTCCAATCAGAATCTGAACTGATGAAATTTGATTCAACACAAATAAAAAAAGTGGGTGTCTTCACCAGCGGCGGTGATGCACCGGGTATGAATGCAGCACTTCGAGCCGTTGTCCGCGTCGGCATCCATCACCAACTCCAAATGATGGCCATCGAAAGTGGCTACGTTGGAATGATTGAAGGAAAAATCAAACCTCTTGTCTTGCGTGACATGGCCAATATTATTCAGCGTGGCGGCACGATCATTAAGACCGGTAGATCCCAAGAATTTCATAAATCAGAATTTCGCCAAAAAGCTTTTGAGCATTTAAAAAATCATGGCATCCAAGCTTTGATCTGCATTGGTGGTGACGGCTCATTCCACGGCTGTCGCGCACTATGGAAAGAACACCAAATTCCCATCGTCGGAATTCCAGGGACAATCGATAATGATCTATGGGGAACTGATCGTACTGTTGGATTTGATACAGCCACGAATACGGCGTTGGATGCCATTGATCGAATTCGCGATACTGCTGCAAGCCACGACCGATTATTTATCATTGAAGTCATGGGAAAAAATTCTGGATTTATTGCAGCTCACGTCGGTCTTGCGGGCGGCGCAGAAGAAATCTTCACGCCCGATGGTTTTGCAACTTTAGATAAAACCGTTGAAAAATTGAAAGACTCCATCGCTCGCGGCAAAACATCATCAATCATTATCACAGCAGAAGGCCAAAAACCTGGGAGAGCTTACGATTTAGCAGAAGCCATCCGAAAAAAAACAGGTTGGGATGCTAAAGTCAGTATTCTGGGACATCTTCAGCGCGGTGGAAAGCCTTCAGCTGCGGACCGCGTGTTGGCAAGTCGCATGGGCGAGAGAGCTGTGACCTGCTTAAAACAGGGAATTTGCGATGTGATGATTGCAAGCCAGGGTGACCAAATCCTAGAAGTGCCGCTGGAACAGGTTCTTCAACAAACAAAAAAAACTCCATTGGATTTTTTGTTACTTTCATCAATCCTAGCCAGATAATTCATTATTAGCGTTTCAACTTCGAACAGAGCTTGACCCTTTCCCTTTGCCTTTGCCAAGATGATTTGTGAACAGGGGGTCCACATGAATTTTCCAAAATACACTTCTGCATCTCAAGTTTTTTCTTGCGGTTTTTTGATTGCAATGATGATGCCTTTCATCACGAGCTGTACCAAAAAAACAGATGAAATTTTAGTAGGTCACTACGGTTCTATGACTGGTCCCACAGCCACTTTTGGAATTTCAACAGACAACGGAATCAAGCTGGCGATTGACGAAGCCAATGCAAAAGGTGGAGTTAAAGGCAAAAAAATCAAACTCATTACTTTGGATACAGAAGGCAAAAGCCAAGTGGCAGCAGCCGTGGTTACTCGATTGATTACACAAAATAATGTTGTGGCCGTTTTAGGCGAAGTTGCATCGAGCAATACCAAGTCTGCAGCACCTATCGCCCAAGAAAACAAGATTCCGATGATCACTCCCAGCTCTACAAACACTGAAATTACAAAAATCGGTGATTTTATTTTTCGTGTTTGTTTTATCGATCCTTTCCAAGGTTTGGTGATGGCAAAATTTGCTGCTGAAAATTTGAAAGCAAAAAAAGCAGCTATTTTACGTGATGTCAAAAGTGATTATTCGGTAGAGCTTGCAAATGTGTTCACTCAAGAATTTAAAAAATTTGGCGGGGAAGTCACAAGTGATCAAAGTTACCAAGAAGGTGACATTGATTTCAAAGCTCAGTTAACACAAATCAAAGCTAAAAATGTCGATGTCATTTTTATTCCTGGATACTACACTGATGTTGGTTTAATTGCTCAACAAGCTCGCGGTCTAGGAATTCAAGCGAAGCTTTTAGGTGGCGACGGTTGGGATTCTCCGAAATTACATGAAATCGGCAAAGAATACATCAATGGCGCTTACTATTCGAATCACTACACAACTGAAACTGATGAAGCACCCGTATTAGATTTCATCAAAAAATACAAAGAGCGATATAAAGCAACACCAGATGGACTAGCAGCCCTTGGTTACGATGCAGCTCGTGTGTTAATTGAAGCAATGGAAAGAACGGACGAAATCACTCCACAAAAAATCCGCGACGAAATTGCAAGGACAAAAGACTTTAACGGTGCCACTGGCAAAATCACTTTGGATGAAAACAGAAATGCAATTAAATCTGCCGTAGTTGTTGAAGTTCAAGGCGAAGCACGTAAGTTCGTTACTCGCATTTACCCTTAAATAAGGATCTTCATGAATGAGTTTTTACAGCACGTTATCAATGGAGTTAATTTAGGAAGTATCTACGCGCTGATTGCTCTTGGATACACCATGGTATACGGGATCATGCAAATGATCAACTTTGCTCATTCAGATGTTTATATGCTTGGAGCCTTCGCAGCTTATTATGCTGCAAGGTACTTGGGGATTGAAACATCTCCAGGCTATACCACTCTTGCTATCTTGTTGATTTGTTCCATGGTGGTTTGTTCTTTAGTTGGAGTATTGATTGAGCGTCTTGCGTATCGGCCCCTCAGAAGAGCACCGAAACTGAATGTCTTGATTACAGCCATTGGTGTTTCTTTGCTTTTACAATATTCGGGACAGTTGATTTTTGGACCAGATCCAAAGGTTTTCCCAGAAATTCTTCATGATCAAGTGCTGTTTCACATTTCGAAAGTTGAAGTCAAATTAACTGATGTCACGGTTTTAATGGTCAGTCTTCTTGCCATGATCTCACTTCACACAATTATCCATCACACGCGCATTGGCAAAGGCATGAGAGCCGTCAGCCAAAATCAAGCTGTTGCCGAAATGATGGGAGTTAATCCAAACCGAGTCATTGCAATGACATTCATTATTGGTTCTTCCTTAGCTGCTATCGGCGCCATTCTCGTGGGAATGAAATATCCCAAGATTGAGCCCCTCATGGGCACCATGATCGGATTAAAAGCTTTCGTTGCTGCTGTCATGGGTGGCATTGGCAGTATCCCAGGCGCTGTCGTCGGCGGAATTTTAATGGGCCTATCTGAAGAAATGGTTGTGGGTTATATTTCAAGTACCTACAGAGACGCACTTGCCTTTGGAATTTTAATTTTAATTTTAATTTTTAAACCTGCAGGATTATTCGGCAAGTTCACAACGGAAAAAGTTTAAGGGAGAATATTTGCCAAAAGCATTGGTTCAATTTCAACAGTATTTACTGAAAAGCCCACCCCTTTCAGCATTTTGTTTTTTAATGATTTTAGGTTTGGGTATGCATTTCGGTCTGAATGGTTATGCACAGCTGCTGATTTTATTAATGATGATCAATATGATTTTGGCTATGAGTTTAAATTTGGTAAATGGATACACGGGGCAGTTCTCTTTAGGTCACGCTGGCTTTATGGCTGTGGGCGCATATACAAGCGCTTATTTAAGTTCGACTTTTCAAATTGTTTCTCCTGAATTTGTGATGTTTTCATTTTTACTCTACGCTTTGATCGGTGGTTTGTTTGCAGCTGTTGCAGGTTTTATGGTGGGACAGCCGTCATTGCGACTCAAAGGCGATTATCTCGCCATCGTCACCTTAGGTTTCGGAGAAATCATCAGGGTAACGATTTTAAATATGGATTTCTTAGGTGGAGCGCGGGGTATTGCAGGTGTTCCCGGTTTTCGCCCAATCGATTTGGGGTTTATAACTTTAAGTAAATTTTTTCTTTCCTTTTTATTTGCATCGATTTGCACTCTGTCTTGTTTTTTTATTATTTGGCGCTTAGTGAAAAGTCAAAAGGGCCGTGCCTACTTAAGTGTGCGTGAAGATGAAATCGCTGCAGGTTCCATGGGAATTGACACCACCAGTACCAAAGTAAAAGCTTTTGTGATTTCGAGTTTTTTTGCTGGGATCGCAGGATCCATGATGGCTCATTTTACAAATTTCATTAGTCCTTCATCTTTCACTTTTTTATTAAGTGTGAATGCAATTATCATGGTTGTTCTAGGCGGAATGGGCAGCATGACAGGTTGCTTGATCGCAGCAGCTTTTATTACGTTTGTTCCAGAATTGTTAAGACCTATCCAAGAAATGACGGGCTATGATTTGCGAATGATTATTTATTCACTCTCTTTGATCATCATCATGATTATTCGACCACGAGGGCTGTTTGCAGAAAAAGAACTTCCAGATCTTTGGAAGAAAGTTGCAGGCTAAGATGTCCTACCTTTTAGAAGTTGAAAATATCACAATGCAATTTGGTGGCTTAAAAGCTGTTGATCAATTGAATCTGCATATTCCAAAAGATTCCTTAATAGGCTTAATTGGTCCAAATGGAGCAGGAAAAACAACAGCGTTTAATGTCATGACCGGAGTCTATCATCCAACCGCCGGTAAGGTTTTATACAAAGGCCAAAATATCGTTGGCTTAAAACCTTTCGAAATTTCGAGGCTGGGGATTACGCGAACTTTTCAAAATATTCGTCTTTTCAAAAACCTGACTGTTTTAGATAATTTATTAATCGCATCCATCCAACACATTAAATATAATTTATTTGACGAAATCTTTTTAACAAAAAAACTGCGCGAACAGGAAAAGGCTTCTCTTTCAAAATGCATGGATGTTCTAGAATTTTTTAATCTCGCTCATAAAGCAAATGATGAAGCAAGCTCACTTCCCTACGGTGAACAAAGAAAACTGGAAATTGCCCGAGCCATCAGCACAAAACCTGAATTAATTTTTCTAGACGAACCCGCAGCAGGCATGAATCCTTCAGAAACTGCAAATTTGATGGAATTGATTTCACTGATTCGAAAAAAATATTCCGTCACCATTTTGCTTATCGAACATGACATGAAACTGGTCATGGGCATTTGCGAAAAAATTTATGTGCTTGATCACGGAGTGAAAATCGCAGAAGGCACAACAAAAGAAATTCAAAATTCCAAAGCCGTCATCGAAGCCTATCTAGGGCCTGGGGATCTGTGATGTTACAAGTTAAAAATCTGCATGTCTATTACGGTGGAATTCACGCATTAAAGGGAATCGATTTTCAGATCAATCAAGGCGAAATTGTTTCTTTGATCGGTTGCAATGGCGCAGGAAAAACAACAACTCTGCGTGCCCTGTCAGGTTTAGTTCAAGCCAAAGGCGAAGTTCATTTTGTAGCACATGGAAGCTCGCCATCAATCAACCCCAATAAAAACTTTCTAAGCTATCCATCTTACGAACGCATTCTAAAAGGAATCTCCCAGTCCCCAGAAGGACGCGGTGTTTTCCCAGCCATGAGTGTGATGGAAAATCTAGAAATGGGTTGTTACACCCGTCGCGATAAAGCAGGAATTCAAGATGACTATGAAAAATGCTTTCAGCTTTTCCCAAAACTCAAAGAGCGACAAAAACAATTAGCCGGAACCCTATCCGGCGGCGAACAACAAATGCTCGCCATCTCTAGAGCGCTAATGAGCAGACCAAAACTTTTATTGTTAGATGAACCCTCATTAGGCCTAGCCCCATTGATCGTGGCCCAAATTTTCGAAATCATTCAAAGCCTGAACCGCGAAGGAATGACAATTCTGCTCGTAGAACAAAACGCCAGAATGGCTTTAAAAATTTCCCACAGAGCCTATGTCCTTGAAACCGGAAAAATCGGAATGACCGGAAAAGGCATCGATCTCTTGCACAACGAAGAAGTCAAAAAATTGTATTTAGGGCACTAAAAAATCCCCAAGCAAGAGGACGTTTCAAAATGCCCCAGATGCAAGGCGGAGAGAAAATCTTTTCGCTCCAACGCAGTCAGCTGGGCCATTTTCAAACGTCAGCTCAGAAGTCGGAGATTTGGCTCGCTAATTCTGGATAATCTATGAATGGATTGCGGCTCATCTGAACCTTATAAATTTCTTCGTTCCTACGCATCTCTTCTGCATCAACTGGATCTTCAATATGCCACTTCTTCAAAGCCGCTTCTTGAGCAGGATCAATAGCCATATGATATTTTGATGAGAAGTAAAACAATGCTCGAGCCACATTTCCTTTATGCTTGGCAGGTGGCTCAAAAACAGGCCCAGGGCCCTGTTCTGGATCACCGAACATCGCACCTGACTCACAATGAAGAACTTTCTTTGATCGAACAACTTCCCCGAAAGGATAGTTTCCGCGGATTGAATTCAATTTAGAATCCGTTGGATATAAGTGATGTAAGTCTACTTTTTGAATTTCTTTTGCAAATGCCGAAGTGAATTTACTCTGTGGCCAAGTGTGTTCGACATTTATAACCGAGTGATCAGGGACAACATTTGGACCTGGGACTTCACTGGTTTCAAAATCGTCTTCTGTATATTCTTTTTCGCAATAGACATCTTTAACCGCGTATTTGTTTCCGTTTTTTACCAGATACATCTTACCCATTAGAAATGTTTGGGCTTGTTTATAAGTGATTGGCTTGTGGGAATAACATCTCGAAGCTGATCCGCACTTTTCTGAGATGATATCCATATTTGAGCCATCGGTGACATGAGCACCATTCAGAATCAGGCTGATTTCTGCCTTCACATCAACTTTCTTCGGCTTACTCGAAATAATTTGAAAAAATTCGCTTCCATAATAAGGAATTTTTTTTACAGAACTGACTGCGGTGCCGTCGGGTTTTTGATCCCGACCAGCTTGCTTTAGAGCAAATCCGTTTGGGCTATACCCAGTGGTTCCAATAACTAACAAAGCTAAAAGCACGGATGCTTTTAAAAATTTTGACATCGATCCCCCCGTAGTCAAACATTCTAGGTGTCTGGTAGAAACGCCCGACCATATCTCGGGTATATACGAAAGCTATGGACAACAGTTAACGAGGCTTCGGTTAGTTGTACACGGCATTTTCTTGATGAGCAGGGGTGAGTCATGAATTCTTTTCACAAAACCAACATTCGGTTTAATACACTTAAAAGTGTTTATATTTTAAGCTTTTACCTGAGTTGCCTCTTATTTTTCGGGGCTTGTTCAACTGCTGAAAAATCCAAGCTTCAAACACCTGCATCTTTTCAAACAGCATCCCCCGAAAACACATGGGTGCCCCAAGCAGATCCATTCATGGCAGCGCGAATGAATGCACCTTTTTTCTACAACTGGCTCCGTGAACTCGAAAAAAAAGACCCGGGAATGCAGGCCTTGTTTAATATCCAAAGCCCCGTGGGCGACTCTCACTTTTTAAATTACAGCGATTGGACTTCGAAGAATGGCCAGGCCATCATTCGCCTTTCAGATCCCGATGACCACGGACAGGGGCCGATGCTTGCCGAAATCATGCGTTTTTCTACAGTGGCAATGACTGCAGGATTAGATTTAAAATCTCAAGAATTAGTCGAAGCCTATTTTCAGGGGCTGGCTGGTAAAAAAGCTAAATCTACCCCTGCTGTGAGCAAAGTTGAAAAACTCACCACGGACAAACTAGCTTGGGCTCAATTGAAATACTTGAATAATCTATATTCCTTTGAAAACGGTACCTATTCTTTTTCAAAAAAATCAAAGATCACTCCAATGACCGAAGCACCTGTGGATCTTAAAAAATATTTTTTAGAAATAAATCAGGACCTTTTGGCATGGATGGCATCCAATGAATATAAAATACTGTTGGAAGGTTTCTCGATCAAAAAGGATGGCGGCAGCGCTGGCTATCCCCGTTTCCAGTTTCTAGTAGAAAACTCAAAAGGATCCCGCCAAATTTTGGAATTCAAATATCAACCCGCAGCACCCGCAGTTTCTTTCTATTATAAAAAACAACAAGGTTTTTCTGATCGCTTAGAAATGGTTAAAAAAAGTTGGGTGGGGGAACCCGTTGCTAACGTCATGGCGGCAATAGAAATAAAACACAATGGTCAGATTTCACAATTTTATATTCGCGAGCGCAAAAAAAGCCATTACGAGATTGAAGACATCGATGACCCAGCAGAAAAACGAAAAAATGTTTTATATTTGGCTCAGCAGTTGGGATACTGGACCTTTGTCTTTGAAAAAGAAAAGGCTCAAAGGTTTTTCAATCAATTCTTGAATACCAAAAAGAAACAACAAACCATTTCCAAAATTGTTGCAAGCATTGATGATTATCAAAATTTAGTTTTTACATTCGCTTCGCCTGTGCAGCTAAAATGATGATTTAGATTAGAAACACAAACACAGTGATCTCAACGTGAGACGCATGGACCTGGACTGAGGGGTCTGAACCCTTTATTTTCTCGCAAATTTGGCCGAACTACAAGGAGCAACAAAAGTACTTAACGAAAGGACGTCAGCATGAATACGTTTGATATGTCGGCTTTACATGATTTTTTGACTCAAACTCCGGAGCAGGGTTTACGAAAGATGTTAATTGATAACAAGACTTTCACAGATGTTCATTTCAATATGTTAATTAAAATGGTGCGCGGCTGTAACCGCGAACAATTTTCAGTACATTGTGAAAAAAACGATTTCCCAAAAATTAAGTTTTCAGCGAACGAAATTAAGTTGAAGGAAACATTTTGGGCTAATTCGATCAAAGTTTGTGATAGCCGCGGATTGCTTTCTCCAGCCTCACCACAAAAAATCGCTGCTTAATTTAAATCTTGATATTTTTTAGATTGATAAAGGGAACATCTATTGAGCCAAGATTTTTTTAAACTCATTTCCAACAGCGATGAAAAAGCCAAGCTGATTCTTGATTTTATTAAATCACGCAGTGAAATGCTAAGTAAAATGAATGGCAAAATTTTTAAACTTGTTCCCTTGAGCATCAATAACAAATCCATCATCTGTTCTTTATCAGATCCAAATCAAAAAATTGGATCTGTGACGGCGCCTGTGATCAATACTTTTTTTCTAGGCGGTGAAAAGTACTTTTTTCGAAGTCAAATTTTTCAAAAGAACGGAAAAATAGAAATCGATTTTCCGTCAGATTTATTTCACTTGCAGCGAAGGCAGAGTTATCGGATTCGCATTCCTGAAAGCTATTGCTCTGAAGCAAAAATTACGCAAATCAATGCCCAGACTATGAAAGTTCCTGAAGCCAAGCTCCAGGATTTAAGTTCGGGAGGTTGCTCTTTAGAGCTTGATTCACAGATTTCACTGAAACTGAATGATCAAATTCAAATTCAGGTTTGGATGAATGGTCGCATGAATTTTGAAACACCAGCCATTGTTAAACATGTTGGCGCACCACGCACCAAAGGAAATCAACTCACTGTTTCTTATGGAATCGAGTTTAAGCCCGTAGAGAAATTTTTAGAACAGAAAGTCTTTGTTCTGACTGTCGAGCTGTACCGAGAACTCTACGCAAAAGCCAGTTAACCTGCATATAAAATTAAACTATTCGATTCAGTTATTTTTTTTCTGTGGATGTTTTTTTTCGTCTTCTTGCTTTTTTATAAACGCCCGATGCTCTTCATTAAAAGTGTTCATTCTTTCGCGAATATAGTCTTCGAAGTTTTTACGGTCATCGCGAAAAGCAGCTTCAAATTCATCCCGTTTTTCTTTTTGCGAAGCAAAAAAGTCTTTGCGTTTCAGATCCAGCTGCCCAAAAAATTCATTTCGTTCTTCTCGTGATTGGTTGCTTGAAGAAGTTCCAGAAGCAACAAATGACTTTCTTTCTTTTTCAATGTTTTTTAGGAATTCTTCCCGTGTTTTTCGCTCATTTTTAACGAAAGCTTCCCTTTCTTTTGTCATGTCCTTATTAAATTGGTCTCTTTTTTTTGTGACCATTTTTTGGAAACGTTCACGAATTTCTGGCGCTTTTTTTTGAGTATCAGAAAAAAAATTCTGGAAACTTGCTAAATCGTCATTTTCATTTTTTTGCTCATCCTGAATTGAGTACTTTTCTTCAACAAGTGGCTTAGACACAGCAGCATCTAGTTGTTCGTTGGTCTGGGATGCGGTGTTTTGACATGCTGTCGCTAGTAAAAAAAGAAAGATACTTTGTCGAAGGAGATAAAAAATGCTCTTCATAAATTCTATTTTGGCTTAGCTGAGTCTATATCTCATCATCAAAAAGCATATCCAGACCAAAGACTATTGGGTAAACCCAAGGTTTTTCCGATCTTCCATTTAGATATGTTATTATATTTTCATAAAAAATCTCAGACTCAACATAGGGACCTAGGAAAAAAATCTAGTTTAATGCCTAATGATCTTGTCCAGAAATACATGAGTTACACCCTTGTGACAAATGCCTGTGTTCTGCTGATCTTTTTTATTCCCTTAATGTTTTTTTATTCGCAAAACTATGAAACTATGAAATTGATTGCCTACGAAACATTTCCTCAGCTTTTAGTTCACCTGGAGCAGGAAACAACTTGGCTAATATTTTTTTCTGGAGTTTGCTTTTTATCTATTTTGTGTTTTTCGGCGCTTTGGACTTTTAAAATTTGTAGGGATGTGACAATTTCACTCAGTAAAATACAGGGTCATATGCTTAATGTTTATTCCCACCAAGGATTAAAAACCTCATTCCACGCAAATGAAACAGAAACTTTAAAAACCTTTGTTTCGAGCTATGAATCTTTTATCTATAATCTTAAAGAAGACACAGAAGCCGAACTTCAATTGATTGAAAAACTAAATATCGATCCCTTAAGAAAAGACTCTTTCCAAGCTTGGAAAGAATTAATCGCAATGAAGAAAAATCGCCTCGGCTTGGAGGAAGAGCAATTAAAACTGATTATCTCGAACGACGCATCGCCTGACGAATCTGCGCATCCACGTCGCGTTTCTTAATTGATTCTCGCTTATCGTGGTTCTTTTTCCCTTTCACTAAAGCAATTTCTAATTTGATCCTGTCATCTTTGAAATAAATTTTCAAAGGCACACAGGTTAGACCCTTTTCGTGGATCGCCATCGCAATCTTATCTAGTTCTTTCCTATTCAACAGAAGCTTTCGCAATCGTTCAGGTTCATGATTGTTGTAAGAACTTTGTTTGAAAACAGAGATGTGGGCATTTTGCAAAAAAGCTTCATTGCGGTGAAAAGAAATAAAAGAATCTTTTAGTTGGACACTTTTATCACGGATAGATTTCACTTCACTCCCAATCAAAGAAATACCCGCCTCATAGGTTTCTATGATTTCGTAATCAAATTTTGCTTTGCGATTATCTTGAATGATCAAGATTCCCATGTGATTCCATCCTTTATCTTACGAAAGAAAGCTTTTCCACTTGGCACAATTCGAACATTTTGTGAAAAAGCACAACTGAAATTTCTTCAGATCTGACATTTTCGCTAAATTCCAGTTTTTCATACAAACTTTTAATCGCTGCAGCTGGCAGGACTTGACCCAAGTTTTTACGCATGACTTTTCGACGCTGGGAAAATGCAGCTTTCACCATATTCAAAAAAAGGCGTTTTTCAGCTTGAGTTTGCAAATAAGGTTTATCCTGTAATCTTTCAAATGTCAGAACCTGGCTGTTGATTTTTGGAGGTGGAAAAAAATCCCTCCTACCCAAGTTTGCCAAGACATCAATTTTCCAAAAGCTTTGAACTACGACTGTTAAAAATCCATAGTCATCTGTATTCTCACGAGCACGCAGCCGATCCCCCACTTCCTTTTGAAACATCAAAATCATGGAAGACAAGGGAACTGTATCAAAGCTTCGATCAATAACTAATGTAGATGCAATTTGATAAGGAAGATTGGAAATTAAAACCAAATTTTTCCCGTGGCTTTCCTGATGTTTTGTAATCATTGATTGCCAATCCACTTTCAAAGCGTCTGCTTCTATCACACTCGCATTGCGACTTTTCCAAACGGCAGCCAATGCTTGATCAAGCTCGATCAAAAGCAATCGATCCCTATAATCTTGAATCAAATAATCAGTTAAAGCCCCGGGACCAGGTCCCACTTCAAAAACAAAATCTGGAGCGGTCTTTTTCAAGGCGTCTCGCATTTTTTCAACCACTTGATCATTCACCAAAAAATTTTGACCTAATGCTTTTTTTGCAAAATGGGCATATTCATTCAGAAATTCTTTTAATCTTTCCTGAGTTGTTTTCATCGAAAAAAATCCGATTCCAAAGACTGTGGCGAAGGAGCCAAGTCCATTAAATTTGAACGTCCATCCATAAAATGCCACGCACCAGCTAAGCCAATCATAGCCGCATTATCTGTGCAATATTTCAAAGGTGGAATAAATAAATCAAGTTTATTTCGGAATGCCCACTCCGTCGCTTGTTTTCTTAAAGCTGAATTAGCACTGACTCCGCCGGTGATGATCACTTGGCGATATCCAGTTTGTTTTTGTGCAGTTTTTAATTTGGAAATTAAAACATCGACAACAGATTGTTGGAAAGATGCACATAGATCGTGAATATTTGTTTTAATATCCTCTTCACTCATTGCTGAAATCAATCTGTGAGCTGCTGATTTCAACCCAGAAAAACTCATTTCCAAATGATCTTCATTCAACATAGATCGTGGAAATGCATAGGCACTTGTATTTCCGCTCGTCGCATTTTGATCAACTCGCACACCACCTGGAAAACCTAATCCGACCAGCTTCGCAAATTTATCAAAGGCTTCCCCGGCGGCATCATCCCTGGTTGTTCCAAGAACATGATACTGATTAAAACTTTGAACATCATACAAAGTCGTGTGTCCACCGCTGACTGCTAAAGCAACATAGGGAAAACAAAGCTGAAGGCTTTTTTCATGTGTATCTAAAAAGGGAGCTAATAAATGTCCCTCTAAATGATTCACACCAATTAAAGGTTTTTTCAAAGCAAAAGCCAAGCTCTTCGCAGTCGAAACTCCAACGACCAACGCACCAATCAAACCAGGTCGATTTGTGACGGCAATCCCATCGATTTGATCCCAATTCATATTGGCGTGCTTGAGTGCTTCAGTAATCAAAGGCAGAATGGCTTGAGTATGATTGCGTGAGGCAATTTCAGGTACGATACCACCATAAATTTCGTGATCTAGATCTTGGGTCGCAGAACAAAGACTAAAAACTTTCCCATGACTGTTCACGACAGATACTGACGTGTCATCACAGCTGGTCTCGATAGCTAAAACAGTTTTAATCTGAGGATTCAGAAAAAAATGATTCATCTATTTTAAATTTCTTAATTTTGATTTCGCCTTTGTTGCGTCTGCAGATTTTGGATATTTGACAACCACTTCATCGTAAAAAGCTTTGGCTTCAGTGCTCATACCAAGCTCTTGAAAGCTTGAACCGATTTTATAAATGGCTTCGGGCAATTTAGCACTTTTTGGATTGTCTTCCCGGAATTTTTGAAAAGCCAGGATGGCTCGCTTCCAGTCCTTTTGATTATACTTTTCGTTCGCTTCATCAAAAGATGATTTTTTTTGCGACGATTTTTTGCTTTCAGCTTTCGAAGAACCTAGTTCGGCCTGCAACGCCTGCACTTGCCCTTGGAGTTGTAAAACTTCTTCTTGGATTAAATCCATTTTTTTAGCTAAGGCCATTTGATTATCAGCTTGCAATTTCATGTCTGCTGCAACTTGTAGTTCCCTGGATCTTAACTTTGCATCGACCACATCAATTCGTCCGTTGGTTTCGCGAGTTGCAGTTTCAAGATCTGAAAGTCGGGAATTTGCGTCAGCATTTTTCTGCTGAATTGTTGAGACTTGTTGTTGCATGACCTGTCGCTGTTCAAGTTCGTTGACATCGCTTCTTGTTTTTAAGCAGCTCGCTAAAGATAAAACAAAGCTACCTAGGATCAATACCTTCAACGAATTTCTCATAAGATTTCTCCACTTTTCATTCGGGTGACTCGGGCCGCAATTTCCGCTTTTTCTGCAGCTAATCTTGCACGAGTAAAATAAATTTTCGCATTTTCCCAATCTTGTTCGCGGAAAAACAGACGAGCTCGGCGGTAAGATTCCTCGGCTTGGTTCCAGGAACCAGGAGAATATCTTGCGGCTTCAACTAGTTTCGCAGCATCAAGTGCAGCGCGGGCTAAAGCATATTCTTCAAGAGGCTTTGGCACTGTTTGACACTGAAATAAAAAAAGAGCCACAAACGCGACCAACAATGATCTGAATGTAGCTCTTGTTTTTTTCATGAATATTATACTTTATCTAAAGAGATTATTGAACTGGAACAAAATTAGCGCGTCTGTTTCTAGCCATGTCAGAATCAGAATCACCATTTGCTAATGGCTTTTCTTCACCGTAGCTGATTGTTGAAAGACGATCAGCTTTAATGCCCATGCTGACTAAGTAGCTTTTCACAGCGTTAGCGCGTCGTTCACCCAAAGAAATATTGTATTCAATTGTTCCACGATTATCACAATGTCCTTCGATTTGCATTCGCACAGATGGGTTTGCCTTAATCCAATTCGCATTTGATTTCAAAGTTGCGCGAGCTTCAGCAGAAAGATTCGATTGGTCATAACCAAAGAGGATTGATTTCAAACCATCAATACGACCGCTATCAGATCCTTGAGCATCAAAATTCATCGGAGTGGAATCAACACCTTCTCCACCTTGAGCAGATAAACCACTCGTTTGATCTGTAGCTTTAGATTTCCCCTTACAGCCAGTCAATCCACCCAATACTGCACCCAATACGACACAAGCGACCAATAGTTTTTTCAACATGAAACCTCCAAAAATGCTTTCATTATGTTTTTAAAAATTAAAATTTAATTTCTTCTTGCATTTCAAATCATTAGCGCACGGCTTCTGAATGTCAAATTGATTTGCTTCTCTGAATTTGAGAGGCTGAATTCAAAGAACTCGCGATCTTACCAACATGGGACTCACATGAAATATTTTTTTTTAATTGCACTCGTTTTATGCACAAATACTTTTGCCAAAATTGTCGATCCTAGCCAGACATATCGTTTTTTGGACACACCTCACTTCAAAATTGTCTTTAATGCTCAGCAACAAGCACTCGCCGTTCACTACTCTATTCAATTGGAAAAAGCCTATGCCTTTCTGGCAGATCGTTTTTCTGAACGTCCAGAAAAAATTGTAGTGATCATCAACGACAACACTGATTCTTCAAACGGTTACGCAACACCCGTTCCTTATCCACACATGATGATTTATCCGGTCCTTCCACTTTTGCAGGAGCCTCTCGGAGAACCCAGTTCTTGGTCCCTTGAACTAGTGACTCACGAATTCACCCATATTTTATCTTTCACTCCAACAAACGGATTTATGTATGCACTGAAAAAAATATTCGGAACGATTGTTGTGCCCAATGCTTTGATGCCTCTTTGGTGGCTCGAAGGAGTAGCTGTTTATAATGAAAGCACAGTGAATCAAGGTGGTCGCTTGCGATCGACTTACCAGGACTCGGTACTTCGTTCGATGCAAGCGGCTGGAAATCTAGAAAAATTCACAATAGCAGAAATCAATGAAATTTTACCCTCATACCCATCATCAAGACCCTATCTGTTTGGTTCTATTTTTTGGAATGAACTGATTGATCAAAAAGGGCTGAGCACCATTGATATTCTTCATCAACGCCAGGGTGGACGAATTCCCTACTTCATCAATGCACCCGCAGTTGATCTTTTTGGGATGAGCTATGAACAACTGTTTAGTCAAGGTATTCATCGTCTCTCAAGGCTGTACAATGATCAAATTCAAACTCTTCAAAAGGTCCCACCAACTCCCACCAAAGATTTGCCTTGGAATGAAGGACTTTCTTATGACACTCCAAGAGTGATTGCTACACAATCGCCCTCAATTTCTTCTGACGGGAAATTCATGGCCGTGATTACTACTGATGAATATCTCCGAAAAAATCTGAAACTTTACCAACGTGGCACAGATGGATTTACAAACATGAAGATATGGGACGAAGATGGCGTTGAAGCCATTATCGATCAAGTCGATCGCGGAACAACTTCGACCCAAGTTCACGCAGGACATCAACACGGAATTGATGAAAGCTCAAACTTACCCAGTGGTTCTATTCAAAGAGTCAGTTGGTTTCCAGGAAAACAAAAAATCATTTTTGATAAAGTTGCTTTAGCAACTTCCTTTCAGTCTTTTTCAGATCTTTATACTTTTGACTTGGAAACTAAAAAAACAAAACAAATTTCAATAAAACAAAGATACCGAGAACCCCATGTTTCAGGTGATGGAAAGACAATTGCCTTCGTTGAGGTATCATCAGGAAAAACAAAAGTTTGCTTAATGCTCCTAGAAAATGAAAAAGTAGTCTGTTTAGTTGAAAGCCAGTTTGATGAAATTTACTCTTGGCCGACTTTTTTAAATGAAAAGTCTTTGCTTGTCACACGTCGAAATTCCAATGGTGTAGATCAGCTGATCGAGGTTTCTTGGGAAGCAGTCACTATGAAGTTTCGTGAAGCAAATTCTTATTTTGCTCTTGAAAATTCAAAAAATAACCAGAAGACATCCCTTCTGAGATATCCCCTGATTGCAAAGAACAAACTTTATTTAGTTACGAATTCCAATGGCGTACCCAATATTGCTCGAAGGCAACTTGGATCATCGCCGAAAGCCGACTCATTACAACAAGTCAGTCACTTGGTGACTGGAAGTCTTTCCTTTGCAGTAGATCCATCAGATGACAGAACGTATTTAACACAAATTACTGAAAATGGTTTACAAGTAAGGCTTCTGAGTTCGATGGTTGCGCCAGCCACAAAATTGCCTCAGATCACTCCGGTCTTTTTACAAAATTCAGTTCACTCCAAACCGCCTACAGTGACTGAAGTAAAAAATCCGAATTTAGAACAGCCGACACTTTCTGATTATTCATCATGGTCTTACTTGATTCCAAGATATTGGATCCCTTTTGTTGCAACATCAAGTCAGAATTCCGGTTTGCTCATTTCAGCTCAAACTGGGGCCATGGATCCACTTCAATACCATCAGTATTCTCTATTTGGCCTTTATGATACTTACTTAAAACGCGGCACAGGAAGTTTTGTTTACATTAACCAGCAAACTCCCGTCACCATAGCTTTGCAAGCCAGCCAATCAAATACTTATTTGGTCACAAACAACGAACCAATCACAAATGAATTTGCTTCTTTCGCACTTTTGCCAGATCTTTTTTCTGTCCATAAATCCCTAGGCCTGCAAGTCGCCGCTTTTTACCAGAATAAAAAGGCTTTTGAAGAAAATTTTAAAAAACAAGGTGGCCTCATCGAAATCGCTTATACCGATGTTTCAAAATCACTTTCCCAAATCACACCAAATACCGGCGACCTCTACAGCGTGGGATATTTATCCAGCCAAGATCAAACAAAAAAAGTTGATATTTCCCAGTGGCGGTTTGATTTCAATCGCTTTGAGAGCCTTTTCCTGCCGCGCTTTCATGGACTACGCTTGCGAGCCGCAGGACTGGTTTCGATGACAAAAATTTCCTCCTTTTATGGCGAAAGCAGCACAAGCTACGATCAAGGTAACAATATTTTCCTGATGCGCGGTTACCCCAATGGACTTTTCACGGGACGCACTTTCTTAAATGGGCAAATTGAATACCGCATGCCGTTGGTGACTCTTGACCGGGGGGCTGGAACAACACCACTTTTTCTAAAACGATTACATATGGCTTTGATCGCAGACACAGGCAGAATTGATGGTTTCATTTACAATGAAAAAACAGAGCTCTATGAAACAGTCAACACGGACCGTGCCTTTTGGAATGCGGGTGTTGAATTCAAATTGGATGTCACCCTGGGATATCATTTACCAATTCAATTGGTTTTCGGCGGCTATCAAGCCTTTGACGACAAAATTGTCAAAAACGCCAGTTCCGTAGCAGTGCAGCTGCGGGGTCTTAGCCTTTAAGCCTTGATTTGTGACCAAATCCAGACGATGGACCACAGACTATGGTTGAGTCGAATTTGAGTTTGTTTTTATCCTATGGAAATTCACGGGCAAAGTATGAAATACTTAGTCTATGGAAAATTTAGAATGGATTCGAGATTTAGCGATTACTGAAAAAAAAACTAGAAGAAAATGGCTTATTCGATTCTTCAAACGCTTTTGACTTGGACCGAATACTCACCCAAGCAAGCGTTGATTTTATGCTGCACATTCGTCAGCGTTTCAATGATATCATTGATCAGTTTAATGATTTGAAAATCAGCTCTGAAGGCAGAATCAAAACTTTCCAAGTGGCAAATACCCATCTTGATTTTATGCTCTTTAGAAACAGCTACAAAATGGTTTTTTCGTTGAAGGAACCTGGAAGAATTTCAATTAAATTTAATTTCAGCGCTGGCCAATACATCCCTTTCCAAAATACCTTGGGCATCAAAGCCAACTTGGAAACAAAAACCAGCGCAGACATGATGAGTGAACATACCATCATGGCCAAATGGGGTGCCTTTCATGAAGTCATTTGGACCTTCCGCGATCAACCCATCAATCTTGAAAATCTAATGAGATATTATATATCCTATTTCATCCGCGAAAGCTTGAAATAAACGGCTAACTTATTTTGAATTGTCTTCGTCGCCATTGACCGCTGTCATGTATGGCGTTTTCATGCGACGAATGATTTCTTGATAACTTGTTCTTTCTCCTTCACTGCTCCAATCAAGTACGCTATCAACAACAGACATGGTCATTTTACCCAGGTCATAGAAATTTCCCGCAATCCCGTTTGTGATCACATCAAGGTTTTTTGTGCCTTGAGGATCTGAAGCTGTTTTCTTCTCTTGGAAAAAATCTAAATTGTAGTATCCATAGCTTGAACAGCCGTTAAAAGCGAAAATTTGATACTGGTTTGTATTCATATAAAACGGTAAATTCACATCCTGTTTTAATTGTTGTAAAAAAACTGAGGCACCTAAACCTGAATGACCGTTATAGATAACAACAGATGCGTTTGCAACAGCATGATTCAACAAGCAATGAAACGGATATGATTGTTTACCTACGGAAGATGTCCCCCACAACATGCGAATAGTGATTTGGCGATTTCCGTCCATTCGAGTCAGTTCTTCAATTGTTTGAGTTGTCGTTGAATTGGTTTTGCAAAAAAATTGAAAATCATCAGCAGTCCAACGACGATTCACAAAACCTTGTTTCTTTAAATTTTTTAAAACATTTCGGAAATTTCCAGCGTTGTGATCGTTGTTGCTTTCAGGAGCTTTCATCCCCAGAGCATCCTTATCCGCACCAAAAACCAAAAGCATTTCAAGATCACCATTGCTGTTTGGAAGCCTTGAATATTCAGGATAGCTTTCAACAGTCATGGCATTTAAAACTTCGATTTTTGGAGTAATGATATCGTAATGAATCCCTGCTTTTAAAGGACATCCTTTTTTATTCGGATTCCAAAAATACCAAAAATAAGTTTCATTCATGTGATCTTCAAAAGAATCTTGAATACAAGGGTTTTGACCCGCTTTGGTCAAAGCTGCAGGAACAAGAGATTGTTTGTAAATTTGTCGAATTGACCTAGGCACATAAAGTTTCAAATTTTGAGTGTTTCTATTTTCAACAATAAAGGTTCCAGTGAATTGATATTTAGCCACCCAAGAGGTCGGGCCTTGAACGATAGAAATAATTCGAACGGAGTGATCAAATTTAGGTCCCGCTTTCGGAGAATTGAATTGCAGGGGACCAGACATGTAATACGCAGATTGCCTTAATTCCCAAATGACATCTGCTTCAGAAGGTTTCGGTCCAGACATCAAATAATCTGCTTGATAGGAAACTTTCACTTCCAATCCGGTGTTAGAATAAAAACCAAAGGCTGATGAAAGAAAACACAAAGAAACGACAAGACCACACAGAAACATTAGTCTATTTGAATTCAATTTTTTTCTCCTTTGCAGTGATTTAAAACAAAATGATTTTAATTTTCTCTAAAAATTGAGCTTAAACTTTTATATTTTTGTTGAGCAATATCTGATTTTATTTTTTTACCTGGTTCCTTACCATAGACTCCTTTTTTAGACCGAGCTCACAAACATTGATCACAAATGGTCAGGAAATTTCCTTATAGATTTTGTTTTAGTCCTTTCATAGTGACGAAAAAATAAGCATCTTATCAAGCGGATAAGACTATTCACTGCTCAAAATCACTCCTTGATTTGTTGAAAATCATTTTACAGACTTAAGTTCCGGTTAATTAATAACTTCAAACTCAAGGAGGAAATATGAATTTGAAGACAGCTGCCCTCGTTTTGGTATTAGGGCTTGTTAGTGTTGGTGCTCAGGCACAAAAGAAAAAAGCGCTCGTCGATGAAATGTCAGGTCAAGGATATGGCATGGCAGGGTGCGGACTCGGCTCCGTTGTTTTCGGTGATAAACCAGGATTTATTCAAATCTTCGCGGCAACTTTGAATAGTATTGGAGGAAATCAAACTTTTGGTATTTCTTTAGGAACTTCAAACTGTGAAGGAATGATGAAATCTGCTCAAGCAGAGCAGTTTATCGAAGTGAACAAAGTCTCACTAGAAAAAGAAATGGCTCGTGGTCAAGGCGAAACTTTGAGTTCGCTTGGAAACATGATGGGTTGCCAAAACGATACTTTCACAACTGAAATGACAGCAAACTACAAGCGCGGATATCCACAAGGGAACGCAACTTCTGCTGATCTTAACAAAATTGCCATCGCTTCTTGCAAACTATAATTAAAGGGGTCTAAAAAATGAAATTAATTTTTATTATTGCTACATTGACAGTTTCTGCTCTTTTCACATCAAATTCATTTGCTCGTGAGTATAAAGATGCAGGTTGTGGACTTGGAACTATGGTTGTTGGCAAAGATGGCAACCAGGTGTTAGCTGCAACAACAAACGGAACTTCTTACAGCCAAACTTTTGGTATTTCTTCAGGAACTTCAAATTGCACAGACAGTGGAATGGTTAAAGGATCTAAAAGAATACCCATGTTCATCGAAGTAAACAAACTGGCATTGCAAAAAGAAGCAGCTCGCGGTGAAGGCGAAGCAATTGCCGGTCTTGCAAACATCATGGGTTGTAACAGCAAATCTTTGGGTTCTGCTATGAAAGCAAACTACGCTCCAATTTTTGAAGAAACAAAAATGGATGCTGCTCAGATCCAATCAAAAATCGAAGGAATGCTTGCATCAAATCGTTCAAAAACTTGCGGTTCATAGTTTAGATTTCCTGTTGAGCAAACACTTGATTCTTTATGTTGAATCAATATGATGAGGGGAGTTGAAAAACTCCCCTATTTTTTTTCTATTCATTCTTGCAATAGGCCTGGCGAAAAGTCCCCAAGGTCGAGCACAAAACCAAAGTCAGACAGATCTGAATCCCCAAGTAAGATACGCAGACCTTCCCAAAGACAGCACACTTCAGTGGACCAAGCTTCTTCATTACAATAAAAATCCCTTTGGTGGATTCTCTGCACGAGTTCAAAACACTTCATTTTATTTAGATACGGAATTAGGGCCCACCAACCCCGAAGCAGAGTTTAAAAAAACTTTTGAAGTGTTTTTACAAGCTTCCAAAAAGCAATCAGATTTGACTGAAGAACAAAATCCATTTTGCCGTTTTCCAGCGAGGGTTATTTGGTTTAGAAAAAACTATCCAACAATAACAAATTTATGGCCAAAACCCATTTGTCCAAAGTTTGACGCTTATTTAACTGGTCTTTCTGGCGAATCCATTTCCGTTGTTTTTTCAGCTTATTTTTTAAATAATCCATCCTCTGCATTTGGACATTCATTTTTGAGAATTAACAAATCACCTGGAAAAAATGGCCAACGGTTCGAACTTTTGGATTACGGGATCAATTTTGCCGCAAATGTCGATACTGCAAATCCTTTCTTTTATGCTTTTCAAGGAATTCGAGGTGGCTTTTCTGGAAGCTTCACCAGCATTCCTTACTATTTCAAAGTTCGCGAGTATAATAATTCAGAATCTAGGGACTTGTGGGAATATGAACTCAATGTGAATCGTCAATTCGTCAATTTTTTTATTTCTCATCTGTGGGAAGTTGGTCCCACACATATTCGATATTATTACCTATCAGAAAACTGTAGTTTTTGGGTTCTAGCACTTATTGATGCGATTGAGCCCAAGTTTAATATCCTCGACAGATTGAAAACATTTGTCATTCCTTCGGATACCGTCCGCACTATTTGGGAATCACCTGGACTTGTCCGGAAATTCAATTTCAGACCCTCTGTTCATTCCGAAATGACAGCACGATTAAAGGATATGACAACTCACGAAAAGTCACAGATGCTCTACATTGCGAAATCTAAAAAAATCGAAGTTTCAAATCTCTCGGAAGAACAAAAACGCAAAATCCTAGATGCGGCTCTCGATTTTCACGAGTACAACAACCCCACCGAGATTCAAGTCAAAGATTCATCAGCATCAAAATTTAAAGATGAACTGTTAAGTGCCCGCAGTCAAATTGGCCTGGTGACACCCGCACTCAACTTGGTCCCAGCCGAAATTAACCACCCTCATCTTTCACACAGTTCAAAGCGCATTAGCCTCGGGGCCATTGGCTCGAATCAAAATGGAAACTATTTTCATTTTCAATATCGTTTTGCTTTGCATGATCAGCTTGATCCGATTCAAGGGTATCCCGAATATGCAGAAATCATTTTTGGAGATTTTGATCTTAGATATTCCCAAAAAACTGGTAAAACTGAGTTGGAGCGATTCAGTTTGTTCGAAGTTTTATCGAATACAGAATTTACAAGAGTTGAACCTCATATTTCGTGGCGCGTGCGCGCAGGGGCAGATCGTGTGCGGGTCGGTGATTTTCCCTATTGTCATGGACCCACATTTGAAATTGGTGGGGGGCTCACTTCAGGCCTTGGACTCAGCGAAGCAGTTTTGTTTTACGCAGGGATCAAAGGAACATCCACTTATCTGTCTTCTTGCGAGAAGCAGTTCATTTTAGGTGCTGGCCCCAATGTTCGTGTGAGGATCAAACTCCATTCGCAATGGATGGCTTTGGCAGAGGGCTATTGGCGTCATGACAACTTACCTGTTAAGAACTACCGTGAAGTTTCTTTTGGCACACAATGGAGCGCCAACACCAAATGGGGAATTCGAGGCCAGTTCATTGAAAAAAACTTCGAACAAACTGCGCAGCTTGACTGGGTCGGATACTTTTGAATTTGAAGTTTAAAGAAAAATTTTTAGATTTTTGGAAACTGAAAATATTTTACATTCTTTTGCTGAGGCTGCAGATCCGGCATTCTGCTGAACTTATCACTCAATTCTTTCATTTTTTCTTCGGAATTCTTTTTCGTTCGCTTCACGGGTGCTACAGTTGTTTCAACTTTCAAAGCTTCCTGTGCAGTAGGTAAGAAATCAACATGAGTTCTTTTCCATTGACTCACTTGGTTCTCGATATTTTTCAAATAATCTACGTCCATATTTGCGATCAATTCAATTTCTCCAAAGCTCAGGCCAATGGACATCTGAACTTCGTCGATAGTTTTTCCATCTTGAATCATCTTCGCAGCTTGAACATATTTTAAAGTTGTCTGGCGTTCGATGATTTCTTGATGTGGAATTTTGTCTTGAAAAATTTGAGCGATATCTGAACTTTTTTGCTGTGCTTTCTGGATATGAACCATCTGTTTTTCGCACAGTTCAATGGCTTCCGACACTTGCTGTATTTTACGATCAATTAAGGTGGTGACTTGTTCGACTTGAGTATCAGTGCGCTGGGAGAGGTCTTCTAGAATTGCGAGTTTACTTGAAAGCATTTGAAGGCCGCGACTTAAACGGGGATCGTCTTCTTTTGAGCGAATGATTTTCCCCCAAATCAAAATGAATCCAAAAAGCAATAAAATATCAAAGATAACTAGGACCAGTACCCAAAAGCCCATGGCTTCTCCCGTCGATATATCTCAATGATAAACAATTTTTTTAGATCATGAGGTCGGGATCTGAAAAACAGGACAACTCCTGGACTTCTTGCGAGGTCATTTTTTGAATCCTGAATAAATTCAAGACTCGACGTTAATGTTTTCCCAAAGCAAGACGATAGGGATTTTGGAGTGTGACATGAGAAAAGTCATTTATAGCATCATTTCAATTTTTCTTTTGAGTCTGTCTGTCTTTATTGGATCCTGCTCACCTGTTAGATTTTCTGCCGGCGACGACAAAGTCACAGTCACTACCACACCTGTTGACGTAAATCCAGGAACCATCAACTGCAATCCACGCCTGAATGGAACTCAAACTTCTGTATCAATTCCTG
>JBKCTJ010000164.1:0-12238 GCA_046318875.1 Pseudobdellovibrionaceae bacterium
GCGCATTTTCAAGAATCAATTCCTTGGGCAGCCAAGCCAGTGCTGGTGGGTCATCTTTGATTTCAACGGCGATGTTGAAAGAAGGCGAAGTGCGAAACAGACTGACTGAATGGATTTACATTCCAAAAGATCCAACTCAGCAACTTGGTCGTTTAGAGAGAGCTTTCACAATGGTCAATCAAGTTGAATCCATCGAAGGAAAAGTTTTCCGTGCACGCAGAGATGGAATCTTGCCACGTAAGAAAGGCAAAGAGCTTTACGAAGAAGCTTTGCGGCAGAATATTATTAACGCCGAAGAGCTGCGGTTGTTGCAGGAAGTTGAGCCAATACGATTGGATGCAATTATGGTGGACGATTTCTCGGAAGAAGAATTTCATTCTTCACAAACAACACCAAATCCACAGATGAAAATAGCGAAGTGATCAGGGGAGGAAGGGGCAATGGATGAAGATTTCGACTCGTTACAAGAAGTTGAGAAATTTTTCAAATGTCCCTCCTGTTTTGAGAAGATTTCCATGATTTTAGATTTAAGCATTGATCAAGCGCAGACTTACATCGAGGACTGCGAAGTCTGTTGTCGACCAATTCAGGTGAGTTACCAGTCAGTCAATGGCAAAGTTCGTGGATTTTCAGCTTCTGCGACGTAGATAATTTAGCTAAGCGTGAATGGAATTGTTCTTAGTCATTTCGGAAACAACGGTCTCGCGAACCACGACAACTTTGATTTGCCCAGGATAGGACATATCATCTTCGATTTTCTTAGAAATCATTTTTGAAAGCTCAAGGGACTTGCGATCATCAACTTGTCGTGAGTTCACATTGACTCGGCATTCGCGACCACCAGCTAAAATGATGCAATCGATGACTCCTGGAAAACTGAAAGCAATATCTTGCAAGTCGGCAACTTTTTGATTGTAAGTTTCTATTGTCGATCTGCGGGCACCGGGACGAGCCCCTGAAATGGCATCCGCTGCGATCACTAAAAAGGCATGATCTGTGTTCGGCTGTTCATCAAAGTGATGAGCTCGAACGTTATGGACAACTTCAGCATTCTCACCACGAGCAGAGATGAAATCAGCTCCAATCACGGCATGACCACCTTCCATGGCGTGATCCATGGACTTCCCGATATCATGCAGAAGGCCTGATCTGCGGGCTTTTTTAATCTCAAGTTTCAGTTCGCTTGCCAGCAGGCCACAAAGCCAGCCCACTTCTCCGCAATGAAAATACTGATTTTGAGTGAAGGAATATCGGTATCTTAAAGAGCCCATCATCTGCCGAATTTCAGGGTGCATTCCATCCTGGCCAAGTTCACGGGCAATATTATCGCCGTCTTGTTTGATTTGTCTGAACAATTCCTTCTTTTGAAGATCAACCGTTTTTTTAATGAAGTCTTTGCTGACGGGTCGTTTTTCTTTCAGCAGTTTTTCAAGGACTCGTCTTGTGTGTTCACGACGAACAGGGTCGAACCCCGCAACACCAATCAGATCTGTATCTTCTTCAAGAATGATATCGCACCCGCAGAGTTCGCTGAGAAGTTTTTGATTTTCATTTTTTGCATCAAACAAAATTTGTCTCGATTGACCTTCGGGAAAATGGACAGAACCAATTCCGCGCTCTGGGCAGTAGGGTCTGGCAAAACGGTCAATGGCAATATCTAAAATACGCTTGGCTTTAATTTCGGCCGTGATTTTGGTTTCGGCTTCAACATCGTCAACAAATTTTAATAACTTTCGATTTTCTTCTTCAATCAAAGAATTTGTAATGTCTGTTAAAAAAATATCGCGGCTCAGGCCCACCTTTTTCAAACACAGATCAACCAGTTCATGCAAAGTTTCTTGGGTTTTTAATTTCCTATCGTTGTATGTCTTTTGGACCGACTTAATTTCATTTTGATAACTTTGAACTTCGGCTTCTAACTTTTGAACGTGATTTTGTTTTAATTGACCGACGCTTTGAAGTTTCTGTCGTTTCGAATCCAAATCGGATTCTAAAGATTCTATGCTTTCTTCAATCTTCAGGAAGTCGTCTTCAACTTTTCCCCAGAGCTGAGATGAGATTTCTTCAATGCGACGTTTGCGCTCTTGTTCCTTTTCAAGAGCATCTTCTTTCGTTTCTGTGACTATTTCCAAAGCTTCGGTTTCAGCTTTTTTAACGATGGCATTGTCGAGGGATAATTTCATTAAATAGCCGATAGAAAAAGTGGCTAGGGCCGCAACAACAATAGAAATCAAGATAATGACTAAACTCATGAGGCAAGCATAGCACCGCTTGGGTTAAATCAAGAAAGCTTGATTGAATTTAGGAAGCGGTTCATCATAAATAAATGACAAATGGGCAAAAAAAGTGGCAACCCGCAGAGTTAAAACAAGCTTTGGCTGCAGAAATTCAACTTTCTGCTACAAAAAGCTCGGGCCCCGGTGGACAAAACGTCAATAAAACAGAATCCGCCGTTGTGCTGAAGTGGAATATCGAAACTTCGAACCTCTTCTCTTTTGAATTAAAAATGATCCTACAGGAAAAGCTAGTCAACCGCATAAATAAACTTGGGGAAGTCGTGATTAAATCACAAACTCACCGGGATCAAATTTCAAATAAAAGGGAAAGTATCGACCAGCTGGTGGCCATGATTCTGCAAGCCCTCGTGGTACCGACAGTTCGTAAAAAAACAAAGCCAAAATATTCTTCAGTGATGAAAAGACTCAATCAAAAAAATTTGCGTTCTGAAGTTAAAAAAAATAGGTCCCGCAAAAAATGGGATTAATTCTGTATGAGGGGTTTCCGTTTTGCCTTTCGAAGCCAAACTGCCAGGAGTAAACACACAAAGCTCAGTGATATTGCGATGTATCCGACTTTTGCGTAATTTTCAAAACGACCGACGCTGGTTTGAACGACGATACTTCCAGCAATATAAGCCGCTGCTGCAGAGGATAACTGTTGGAGGGAACTTGTTAGACTCATAAATGATCCCCGTCTTTCAGGCGGCACCAAGGAATTTAAAATCGCCATCGCTGGAATCATGCGCCCTCCAGTGACTACGAAAAAACAAACGACGACGGATAAAATCATCCACAGGGGTATAACGCCAAGATTTGTCACAATGAATATTGGAATCAAAGAAATCAAAATGAAAATAAAGAAAATTTTAAAGCTACCAAATTGGTCACAGAGCTTTCCAATGGCAGGGGAAGTGAAAATAGTGAAAGCACCTCCGACCAAATAAATGAGAGGGAGCTGTCCTTCGAGTAAACCCGCATTTGCCACCAAGGATTGACTCAGATAAGGGATCACTGTGAATTGGCCTAAAACTAAAAAGCATGACATGATCAAACCCAAAACCAGGGCCGGGTTGATGAGAATATACTTTAAATCTGCGATGGGGTTAATGGCTTTGATATGGACCAAATGGTCTCGCATGGGTTTCATCGTTTGACCGATAAAAATGAGGATCAAAAGTCCCAAGAGCCCGATCATGAAAAACGGCGCGTGCCAATTCCAACGCCCGGCAATGTATAAACTTAAGGGGACACCTAGAATACTTGCTAAAGAAAATGACATCATCAGTGTTCCTGTCCCTTGACCGCGCCGGTCGGGATGAATGGCGTCGCCTACGATGGCAAAACACAAAGAACCTAAAACTCCCCCAAAAATTCCCGTGGCTGCTCTGGCTAAAAGAAGAATTTCATATCGAGGAGATAGAGCACAAAACAGAGTTCCAACGGAAAATCCAAGGACAAAGAACAAAAGTGCTTTTTTTCGATCGAAGCGATCTATGAAAAAACTGGCAACAAATCCACTCAGACCCGCACTGAGATTATAAGAAGAAACCAGGAGGCCAAACTGTTGAGGCGTGATGGAAAAAAGCCTCATCAGCTGAGGCCCCAAGGGCATCATGACCATAAAATCCACAATATTACAAAATTGAATTGCGGCTAAAATAAAGAGGAGCTTTTTTTCTTTTGGAGTAAAAGAGTTCGATGATTGCTTAGCGGTCTGCATGAGAGGTCTTCCTTATCTCAAGAGTCTATTTTTGATTGCCTTAAGACAAGAAACTTTCTATGAAGATTCGATGAAGAATTTTATTACAAGCCTTTTGTCTCTATTCCGCCGTCTGAGTGTCGTTTTGATTATTTTATCAATCGTCATTGGCGGTATGTGGTTTTTCTTCAAAAATTATGACTGGATTTTTTCTGTCACAGTTCAGGGCGAAGTTTTACTCGTCGAAAAGGTCAACCCACAGGTTGCTGTTTTAACGCCTGGTGAGCAGATTCCATCAAGAGCTTTTTCCTTTGCGATCAAAGTTCGGGAACTCAACACAAATGAAATATACACAGCTTCCGCTGAAGACAGGCAACTTGCCGTAGTTGAAAAGGGAAATTGTGTCGAACTTGAGCTTTTCCCCTATCCACCTTGGCAGCTGCGCAAAGCACAGACTTGGTCCAATGCTCGAGTTCAAAGAATATATAATTGTCCATAGTTTTCGAACCTTTATGATCAGCGTCTCGGGGCTCATCGGTGAAGTCATTCCTCAATTCGTCGATGGTCAAAACTTCTTCCCAATCTGAGTTGGTTTTTACTAATGTGAATTCAACTTACTAATCCAAGCTGTGGCATGTTTGACGCAATCCTTGATGTCATATTTGGATTTAAAATTAATTTCTTTTGCGGCGAGTGCGGCCGAAGCCACAAGCATGGGAGGATCGCCTGGTCTTCGATCCTCATTTTGAATGGGAATTGGCCTGCCTGTTACTTCTGTAACAGTTTGGACAATTTCTTTCACGCTGTGTCCATGGCCGGTTCCAAGATTCAATGCAGCGGGAAGTGATTTATTTTCTATGAGGAGCCGCAGTGTTTGTAAATGCGCTTGGGCCAGATCCATGACATGCAAATAATCCCGAATGCAGGTCCCGTCGGGTGTGGGATAGTCATTTCCAAAGATTTGCAATCTTTGTTGGTAACCCAGAGCAGCTTTAATCACGTTCGGAATCAAGTGTGTTTCGGGATCATGATTTTCGCCAATGCGATTTTCAGGATCATTTCCGGCAGCATTAAAATATCGTAGACAGACACCTTTCAAATTTGAAATCTTTTGATAATCCGAAATGAGCTGCTCACAAATCTTTTTACTGTGGCCATAAGGATTGACTGGGTTTTGTTTTGTTGTTTCATCAATAGGATTTTTTTCAGGAATTCCATAAGTTGCGCAACTTGATGAAAAAATCAAATGGGCAACTCCAGTTTGCTCGCAGGCTTGAAGAAGGCTTAAAGTACCCATGACGTTGTTATCATAATAGAGCGACGGATCAGTCACCGATTCTCCAACATAGGCAAAAGCTGCAAAATGGATCACGGACTTGATCTTGTATTCTTTAATTGTTCGAACAAGCCTGGAAGTTTCACGTAAATCTGCTTTGACGAGGGGACCCCACTGACAAGAGCTACTGTGACCTCGGGAAAGATTGTCATAGGCCACGGGGATAAAACCTGCGTCGTGTAGGGCTAGGCAAGTATGGCTGCCGATATAACCCGCTCCGCCTGTGACTAGAATATGTGTTTTCATAAAGCACACCTTTAGATTTTAATTGCTCGTTCAAGTCATTTATAGCCATATTCTTGGGTAAAGCCTAGGCGAAAGAAAGACGGCATTGTGAATCAACGGGGAAACGAAATTCCAAATCAGTATTTTGTCTATCAAGCTTATGGTAAAGCTGAAATTCTGCAGCAAACGCTGTTGAGTATCATCAGTTTGTTGGCCCAAACTTCAAAGGTTTCGACATTTCGAGTTTTAGTTTACACAGATCAAATTCAATTTTTTCGAAATGTTTTGGGCACTAACTCCTGCGTGGATTATGAGCTCCTCACTCCTGAAAAAATTCTCAATTGGAAGGGGCAAATTCAATTTGTTCATCGATTAAAAATTGAAATGTTGTTAGATGTTTTAAGTGGATACAAGGGGAAGTTCATCTATTTGGACGGGGATACTTATTTTCTGTCCAATCCCATGGAGTTGTTTCTTCGAATCAATGATTCCGACACGCTCATGCATTTGCCCGAAGGTCAAATCGACGTGATGAAGGATCCACTCTCGCAAAAACTAAAAAAATTCCTACGGCGGGAGCAGTTTCAAATTGCTGGGCAAAAACGATCCATTTCCACTTCAACAATCATGTGGAATGCTGGAGTCATTGGATTTTCTTCGGTTCACGTGGATTTATTCCAGGAAATTTTAAATTTAACTGATCAAACCTATGGCAGATACCAGAAGCATGTTATGGAGCAGCTCTCCGTATCTGTGGTGTTGCAGTTAAAAACTAGAGTTCACCGCACAGATGATTTGATTTTTCATTATTGGAACCAAAAGGATGACTATCAAAACTTGATCCTCCAGTTTTTGAGTGGTGGAGAAAAAGCAGATCAACTTATTGAAAAATATGGGCAAATAATATTTCCCCCACCCCCAAAGCCGAAATTAAGCTTCCTGGAAAAAATAAAGTTGTGGCTTGACTCCAAGTAGACCCGCACCTATGCTACGGCCTCTTTCCAAGATCAAACGCCGTCGCGGGGTGGAGCAGTCTGGTAGCTCGTCGGGCTCATAACCCGAAGGTCGTAGGTTCAAATCCTGCCCCCGCAACCAATTTTTTACCGGCATCGGTGGGTAAACCGCGTTAATTTCCCACGATTTTAGTTTTTCAAGAAAATTCGGTTCTACTCCAAAGACTGGGGCAGTCGAACTTTTGTTAACCTGCGTAAGCCTTTATTCGGATTCTAAAATTGTTAAAATTTGTCATTCCGTAAGCTCGGTTTAGTATCTCATCCATCCTTCGATGTAAACCCTCCGTAATTGAATTTGTTTTTGAAAATCTCCACATCCTCACTATTTCCTTCTGCCAGTTCTCCAAAGTATTTCCAAGCGTTACTAATGGCCTTAACTTTGATTCCTGAAGCTTCCTTATCATTTCCAAATATTCAACTACCAAAGGCGCTGCCTGTTTTCTGTTGCTAACTCTTGATAAAATTAATTTCATTAATTCTTGTTTAAATTCGTAAATCACTTTCAACGCTGGATTTCCATTCAAATACAAACTCAATCGCTCTTTTGATTTTGGATTGAACGGACTCCACTCGTGTCTTCGCATCGTTGATATTAAACCCCTGCTTTTTCTTCCCTCTGGATCCAGCATCGACCAAGTTTTTAAAAAATGAAGATTGATCAGCTTTACAACGTGGAACCTGTCTGCAACAACAAGTGCATTTTTAAAATATTTATGAGCCAAATTTCGAAACGTCTCACACAGATCCATCAGAATAACCTTGCAGTTACTTCTGTCTGGTATCTTCAACACGAAATCCTTCAGGGAAGCATCTGACCTACCAAGTGTAACGTCATAAACCTTATGTGTTTTCAAGTTTGCAAACGTTGTCATGTAACCAGCTTTTTTTGTGAAATGTTTTTCATCAATTCCAAGTACTTTTGGGCATGAAGCATTTTTGGATTCACTCGACTGCAACTTGAGATGCCTTGTCCCGCTTTTTTGTTAGTCGTAGTTTTGACGCGATAATTTAGTTGTGGTGGAATAGTTTCACTCAATATTGCGTCAAGGAGGACGGAAAATGAATTCAGAATCGAACGAAAGCAATCGCAAAAGATTTTCTCCGGAAGAGAAATTTAAAATCGTCAAAGAGCATTTGCAAACAAAAACTGGGATTAGCGATCTGTGCAGAAAGTAACGTATGACCGCTGCGAGCTTCTACGCGTGGCAAGAACAATTCTTCGCTGGCGCCATGAGTGGTTTTGACAAGAAGCGGGGCCCTCAGCCGAATCTAAACAAAAATACTCAACAAATTGAAACGTTAGAATCTGACATTAATCGAATGCGGGAAGTGATTGCTGAGATCACTGCAGAAAATATTGCCTTTAAAAAAAAGAATTTGCCATACTTAAGGTAGTACCGCCGGAAATACTTGAGCAGGTGGTCAGCGACATAAAGCTTCACCTTCGCAGAACTCATCTCTCAATCGAAATTATTTTGGGCCACTACGGCATTAAAGGCTCAACTTATTACGGCTGGTTCGATGAAAACGGTGAACTTCTCAGTGCAAAGCCACGAGCGCCATTGAACGATCGGAAAGTTTTGCTAGAAGAAATCAATGCCGTGATCGCCTACAGGAAACTCCATCCCGACATTGGCTATCGAAAACTCACCTACCAGATGATTGACGAGAACATCTGCGCCATCTCTGAAACGGCCGTTTATAACATCCTGAGTGCCCACGGTTTATTGCAGGGGTGGAATGGCAGCGGAGAGCCGGCGGCAAAAGAATATCGACACAAGCCCAAATACGTTCACCATCACTGGCATACAGATATTGCCTATATCAAAATCGGCGGATGTTTTTATTTTTTAATCATGATGCTCGACGGGTACTCGAGGTACTTAATGGATTGGGAGCTGATGCCCGATATGCTAGGCGCCTCCGTTGAAAACTTTGTTGCACGAGTAAAGGAAAAATATCCGTACGCAAAACCAATGTTGATTCACGATAACGGATCCCAGTTTATCAGCCTTGATTTTAAATCTATGTGTGCCCGCATTGATATCAAGCAAATCCGAACCCGCAGAAATCACCCCGAGACAAACGGTAAAATTGAAAGGCTCAACAAAAGCGTCAAATACGAGGCTATTTACCCAAATGCGCCGCAATCCTACATCGAGGCGTGCAACATTTTAGAGGACTACGGCTACCAGTACAATCATCAACGACTGCACACCAGCATCAACTACCTGAGACCGGCCGACATGTTCTTCGGACGCGGAGAAAAAATCCTGTTTGAAAGAAATCAAAAACTCGAGGCCTCGAAAACCGCACGCAAATTGAAAAATCGGGAAATGCAAACCATGCAAAATACTCACTAAACTTCAGCCCAAAAACTCCGACGAGAAAAAAGCTTTACTAGAATGAACTATCGAAATTTGAAGGGTATGCCAAAAGGCCTATCCGTTTGATTGGGCATCAAGACAGGGCTAACCCAAGGACTGCTTTTAATCAATCTGGCCTGCCTATTTCGAAGATAAAGTAGGGTTTTCCAGACTTAAAAACTGCAATTAAGCGATGACCATCAGAATATGCAGGAACGCTATCTTCGATACAAACTTGCAACTTTGATTTACTTTCATTTGCTTCAAATTGAATAAGGGCATCTTCCAATGTCTCCATCCGGCCATAATAGCCATCATCATGATCCATAAGTTCTTGCTCAAGCATCAATGAGTAGGCCTCTTTAAATGCAGAGTTGATGTGATCAGTGATCTTTGATGCCGATGTTACTTTGAAATTCTGAATTTTTTTGCACTTCGAGCTTGCGTTCAGCAGATCTAACATTTCCGTTTTGTTGAGAGTCATTTTGAGATGAATGTATTCGACATCTGAAAATGCAATTTCCGCAGCTAGCTCTTCAAAAGCAGCAATGGGATCTGTATTTTTTGCATGGACATTAATTGTCATAGCAGTTGCTAAAATGAGATAAATTACTGAGCACAATTTTTTCATAAGACTCTCCTGGTTGTTGGAAATATAATCCATTTATTGCATTAAGTATTCATATATATTATTGTATTTAATATCAAATGGATAATATATTAAGCTTACCCTATTTGGAACTTCTGAGGTCTTTTGTTGTTTTTGTTCAGTCCAATAATATTGTGGATGCAGCAACAGAGCTTAAAATCAGTCAACCTCTTTTATCACTGCACTTAAGTCAGATTGAAAAATCTCTTGGCGTTCAGCTCTTTGAAAAAAAGGGTAGAAAAAAAACTCTGACACCAGCAGGTCTGCAGTTTTATGACATGGCATTGCAGGTTCTTCTGGATCTGGCAAAATCAATTCATCATTTTATCAACATAAATGAACACAAAAAATATTTGCGAATTGGTGGAAGAAAAGAAATCTTAGGTGATGTTATCGATCATCTGCATTTTGATGGGAGCATTGATTTTGTAGAAAGGTCTGGAATTCAAATTTTACCCGCATTTCAAGAAGGGCAAATTGACATAGCCATTTCACGAACTGAGATTATTTCAACTGAGATTATTCGACGCAAGCTCTTTGCCGATGAACTTGAATTGGCTTGGAATCCATCAATAGCTATTGATGGATCAAATCACCTTTTAGATATACTCAATCAGCTCCAAAGTTATCGATTTCTCAGTTATGGCAAATCGTCACCAGCTGATGCGGTATTTTCACATTTCAAACTGACTTCGAACTTTCTTTGCCATTCTACAGTTCAAGATTGGAGTAAGATTTCATCGATGCTAGTAGCACAGAAATGTTGGTCCATTATTCCTTCAAGATATAGCCAGAACAAAAAGTTCAAAAAAATGGATATAGGTCATCGAATTTATCCTCAAACAGTATTTTATATTTATTACTCAAAAAGAATGTCTCGTCTTGATTGGTTCAAAGGTGCAGTGGATTCTATTTGTCGAATCTTCGAAAAAAGCTACTAAATGCAAGAATGACTATCCGGCAGGTCATCGTTTGAGCCGGCAACTCCGTGTTGTATCAATTTTATTTTTAAATATTGAATACTGAGCCCATATCAACTTCTTTTGTGTCTCAACCAAATCGAGACTCAAGAACCAAAGCCTTCTATCCACAAACCAATGACTGCACCGAGATGTTGAATAAAATTATCCAGGATGAGAAACATAATAAATAGATTTATTTTTTTCGTTCTATTTTCAGACAGAGTTCCTTCATACTCCTCAGCGAGGATTCTTTTCCAATCAAGCCATGAGTGAAAAAACTCGATGAAACTGAACCGGAGAACAATTTTGAAAAACCTTGGTTAAGGTAAATTGAGCTCTTTACAGAACTGATTGAATGGCAACACTCGTCCGCTTTTTGGAGTTCCATAATCTTTTGTTCCCATATGGACTTGGTAAAATTCAGGAATTTGAGTCCGCTGGGAAAAATACGGAATATGTTTTGAAAGTTGCTTTTCACCGGTTTTGCACTCGACTGCAAAAAGAGGTTTTTTTTCTTTCAAAACCACAAAATCTATTTCTCTGCCGTCAACGTCGCGAAGAAAGCGCAAATCCATCCGATATCCTTGTGTATCCTCGACAAAATGGCAATACTTGAGTAATTGACTTGCCACCAAATTTTCAAATCTTGCTCCTCCTTCAGAGGAAACTTCTGACCAGTCCCAGAGATAAATTTTATTTGCTTGTTTCACAGCTCGAATTTTCGGAGGGCCGAAAGGAAGAATTCGGTAACAGTAATAAATGGATTCAAGAATTTCAATCCAACGAAGAACAGTATTGGGCGATACTTCCAAATCTTCGTGTAAACTTTTGATTGAAAGCAGTGAGCCTACCCGAGACGGTATTCCGTCTACCAAGAGCTCCATTTTTGAAAGATCCTTGACTGTGTCCAGGTCACGCAAATCTTGATACACAACCCGGCTAATACGCTCTCGTCTCCATCTTCGAACAAAATCCTCTGAGCCTTTAAAAAAGGGTTCAGGAAAACCGCCATACTCCCAAAGACGTTTGACAGTTTTCAATTCAAAATCGGAATCGAGTTCAGCTAAACTAAGTGGGTGAAGGCGAAAGTAGTGATAACGACCAACAAGGGAATCGCCACCTTTGCGAAAGTGATCCAATCTTGCTGATCCGGTGACAAGTATGGACATTTGATCACCATACTTGTCAAAGAGTCCTTTTACGAGCATTCGCCATCGTGAATACTTGTGAATTTCATCTAAAACAACCTTCTTCAATTTTGGGGAAATTTGGTGTTTTTTAATCATATCACGATCAGCTAAATCATCCCAATTCAGGTATTGCTCCTTGGTGTCGATAAACTCTTTGGCCAGAGTTGTTTTCCCAACTTGTCGTGGACCGCCAATAAAGACCATTTTTTCTTTCAGATCAGTCTTAATTTTCTTTTTTAAGTAACGAGTAATCTTCATACAACTGAATTTTGCTCACGATTAAAATTCAGTCAACTGAATTTTAATCGTGATTTTTTTAGCTCTCGAGCAGAGGTATTCAATTTTATTTAATATATTCGTCAAGAGCAGTTTTCCAATGACGGCAATGAACGATATCTTCTTTTTTTTCAACCGCGTCGAGTGACCAAATTTCTGCGTTTGCCTTTTTTACCCCAATCCTTGGCGATGGAGTTCAGGCTTTTGGCATCCTCGGGTGTGAACCAAATCGCTCCTCATCAT
>JBKCTJ010000165.1:0-18655 GCA_046318875.1 Pseudobdellovibrionaceae bacterium
AAATGGTTTTGTGAAAGATAATCTTTCTCTGATTCAGCAAGTTGAATATGATGAAATGCAAAAATTTAGCAATGGTGAATTAGCTCCCTCTGCTCCGCTGAACGCCCTGTCATTGCAAACATGGGGGCAAGATGCGATCCAAGCACAAGGCGCTTGGAATCAAGGATTTTATGGACAGGGTGTTACTGTTGGAGTTGTGGACACTCAAATAGATATTGGGCATGGGCTAATCAAAGATCAAATCGCCATCAATCCAAAAGAAATTCCAGGTAACGGCATCGATGACGACGAAAATGGATACGTTGATGACGTCAAAGGGGTTTCTCTTGTACCTTTGTGTACACCAACTGGTGCCTTTGATGATTGTCAGAAACATGCAACTCACATCTCGGGAATTATTGCGGGGTCTCACAATGCTGCGTTAGGTGCGCCGATGAAGGGAATTGCGCCACAGGCGAAAATTGTTCAGGCAGCATTTCTGGGTCGTGGAGGATCCGGCGACCTTTCCAATGCTGTGATGGCTTTGCAATATGTTGCTGAACGCGGAGCTCGAGTGATCAATGCAAGCTGGGGATCTGGCCAATGCGGAATGTCTTTGAAAAATAAAATATCCAGTTTATCTGCAACAGGTATTCTTGTCGTCGCAGCAGCTGGGAACAGCGGCCTTGATATTACATCCGAATACAACAGGGTTTATCCAGCATCTTATCAATTTCCAAACCTTTTAGTTGTGGCGGCGGGAACAATGGAAAATTTTATGGCGGGTTTTTCTAATAATAGTTATTCACTTGTCCATGTGGCAGCTCCTGGAACTGATATTTACAGCAGTGTTCCGCGTTTGAATGGTATTGACCAATATGAATTGATGGATGGAACTAGCATGGCGACACCATTTGTAGTGGGTGCTGCAGCTGTTTTGATGAGTGCTCGGCCAAGTGCCTCAACAAAACAAATCGTACAATCCTTGATGGAAACAGTGGATACAGATGCCCTCCATAGCTATAAAGTTTCGACCAAAGGCAGAATAAATCTGACAAAGGCACTGAATCGATTAAAAGAACTTGTACCTTAGAGCAATTTTTTTGTAATTTGGGAGCTCTTTCAAGGAGCTCTGTTTTGAATTCACGAGTCTACGTTTCAGATTTAAAAAATAAAGTTGGTGAACAAGTTGAATTGCGCGGTTGGGTTTATAATTCGCGTTCCTCAGGCAAAGTCAGATTTTTAGAATTGCGCGATGGAACTGGAATCGTTCCCTGTGTTTTTTTCCCTGGGGAAAGCGATGATTCCGCCATCCAACTTTTTGAAAAAGCAGCTCAAGAAAGTTCAGTCATTGTCACAGGCCTTGTGAAGAAACATCCGAAACACGAAGGTGTTTTTGAAATTGGTGCCAAGAGTTTAGAAATCATTTCCGCTGCGGAAAATTTTCCGATTTCGCACAAAGAGCACGGGATCGATTTCTTAATGGAAAATCGACATCTTTGGTTGCGTTCAAAAAGACAAGTTGCGATTTCTCGAGTGCGACACAAGTTAATCACTGCTATTCGTGATTTTTTCGATGGTCGTGGGTTTACTTTGACGGATGCCCCGATTTTTACACCAAGTGCTTGTGAAGGAACTTCGAATTTATTTGAAACTCAGTATTTTGATGAAAAAGCTTATTTGTCCCAGTCAGGACAACTTTATATGGAAGCTTGTGCTGCTGCCTTGGGAAAAGTTTATTGTTTTGGTCCAACCTTTCGTGCAGAAAAATCGAAAACACGCAGACATCTGATTGAATTTTGGATGGTGGAACCAGAAGTCGCTTTCAACGATATGTATGACAATATGGAATTGGCAGAGCAGTTCGTGGAATACATCGTTCAAAGAACTTTAAAAGAGTGTTCTGAAGAACTGCGAGTGCTTGAGCGAGATACTTCGAAACTGGCTTTGATCAAAGGTGAATTTCCAAAAATTCACTACCGCGAAGCAGTGGAAATTATAAAAAAAGAAAATCCAAACTTTATCGATGGCGACGATTTCGGGGCGCCTGATGAAACAATTATCAGCAACAGTTTTGAAAAACCTGTGTTTGTGCATCATTATCCTGCAGCCATTAAAGCATTTTATATGAAAGAAGATCCTAAGGATCCAGGGTTTGCGATGGGATCAGATTTGCTTGCAACTGAAGGTTACGGTGAAGTCATCGGTGGCGGTCAGCGCGAAGAATCTTTGGAAACTCTTTTGCGAAAAATCAAAGAACACAATCTTCAGGAAAAAGATTTTGCTTGGTACCTGGACCTTCGACGTTATGGAAGTTTTCCTCATAGCGGATTTGGTCTCGGACTTGAAAGAGCGGTCACTTGGATTTGTGGTTTGCCACATGTTCGCGAGACTATTGCATTTCCGCGACTTTACGGACGAAGTTACCCGTAAAGTGTTCCTAGCTGTTATCAATTTGCGTCTTGAATATCTCCAAGCCTGGGCATAGCCTTAGGCAATTGAAAACTAAATGAATAGGGAAGGGTCTGTAAACTTCCCATCATTATCAAAAGGAGATGATATGGAATTTAAATTACCTCAGTTACCTTATGCGAAAGATGCTTTGTCTGGATTTTTAACTCCAGAATCTTTTGATTTTCATTATGAAAAACATCACAAAACCTATATCGATAATTTAAACAAATTTATCGTTGCAGGGACTGCCAAAGGCACTTCACTGGAAGATATCGTGATGAATTCCACTGGGCCTGTTTTTAATAATGCTGCACAAACTTGGAACCATACATTTTATTGGTTTTCTATGGCTCCAGAATCTAAAAAAGGATCGCCAGATCCAATTTTAGAACAAGCGATCGTAAAGAAATATTCTTCACTTGATGGCCTTTACACAAAACTTGCCGAAGTGGGTACCGGCGTTTTTGGTGCAGGTTGGGTTTGGCTTGTGCAAACAGCAACAGGTGAATTGGATGTTGTTGGAACATCAAATGCCGAAGTTCCCATGAAGCAAGGTTTAAAGCCTTTGCTGACTTTCGATGTTTGGGAACACGCTTATTACATTGATTATCGCAATCGCCGTGCTGACTTTTTGAAAGCTGCGACGAAGCACACAAACTGGAGCTTTGTGAATGAGAATTTCAAAGCACCTAAGACTGCAAATTTAACTCCGTTTATGGTTTAAATCAGTTCGTATTTTTTTAAATCTGATGTGAGACGAGTGATTCATTTGGGAAAGTATTCTAGTTTTTGCGCAAAAAGACTGCACATCTGCAACAAGCCGCTCCATCTATTTGTAGTATTTTAGTGCCTTCAAACCTGTGTTTTGTCATGATTTCGCTCTGATCTGTAAAAAAGATCATCGAAATGATCTGTAAAAAAAAATCACGCAGGTTTTAAAAGAGCAGGAAAAAATGAATACAGAAAATGTGAACGAAAAATCAACTCTCGAAATGAAGCTCGCTGAACTGGAAGAAAAAAATGACCTTGCCATGTCAGGAGGCGGCACAAAGCGCCTTGAAAAACAAAAACAAGGCGGACGATTAACTGCGCGGGAACGTTTAGACATCTTGCTGGATCCTGGAAGCTTCGTCGAAACCGATCGTTTTATGACCCATCGATGTACAAACTTCGGGCTTGAAGATCAAAAATTTTTGGGCGACGGAGTCATCACGGGTTATGGTCGTGTGAATGGAAAATTAGTCTACGTAGCAAGCCAAGATTTCACAGTTTTTGGTGGATCCATGTCACGGACCCAAGCCAATAAAATTTGTAAAGTGATGGATTTCGCAATTAAAAACGGCGCGCCGTTTATCAGCTTGAATGATTCAGGTGGCGCTCGAATTCAAGAAGGTATTGAGTCTTTGGGTGGCTACGCCGATATTTTCACACGCAACACTTTAGCATCAGGCGTGATTCCACAGATCACTGCCATCATGGGGCCTTGTGCTGGTGGTGCTGTTTATTCACCATCAATTACTGATTTCGTTTTCATGGTTAAAAATACATCGTATATGTTCGTCACAGGTCCTGACGTTATCAAGACGGTGACTCACGAAGAAGTAACTAAAGAAGATTTAGGCGGAGCAGTCACTCATTCGCAAAAATCCGGAGTCGCTCACTTCGCAGCCGATGATGATAAACATTGTTTATTGCTAATTCGTGAATTGTTGGGATTTTTGCCAGCGAACAATCTGGATGATGCTCCGATTTTGCCGTCTCAAGATCCACCTGATCGTATCGTCGAAAAGTTAAATACTTTAATTCCTGATAATCCGCGAAAACCTTATGATATGCGCGAAGTGATTTCTGAAGTCGTGGACGAAGGTTATTTTTTAGAGATTCACCAAAATTTTGCACAAAATATTATTGTTGGATTTGCTCGTTTCAACGGCCGTCCGGTGGGTATTGTTGCAAATCAGCCTATGGTTGATGCTGGATGTTTAAATATTGATGCTTCCAGAAAGGCGGCGCGCTTCATTCGGTTCTGCGACGCATTTAATATCCCAGTGGTCAGCTTAGTGGATGTTCCGGGCTTCCTTCCTGGAAAAAATCAAGAATGGAATGCGATCATCACTCATGGAGCTAAATTGCTTTACGCTTATGCTGAAGCTACTGTGCCGAAAATTACGGTGATCACACGAAAAGCGTACGGTGGGGCTTATATCGTCATGGGTTCTAAGCTTCTGCGTTCGGACATCAATTTGGCTTATCCATCAGCTGAAATTGCAGTGATGGGTGCTGAAGGCGCAGTGAATATTATTTTCCGCGAAGAAATTGCTAAAGCCAAAGACCCAGTCGCTGAAAAAGCCAGATTGATCAAAGAATACGAAACCAAGTTTAATAATCCTTATGTCTCTGCTGATTTGGGATACACGGATGAAGTCATTGAGCCTTCGATGACTCGCAAGCGAATAATCGAATCACTGGAAATGTTGAAGTTCAAGCGGGATATTATCCCACCTAAAAAACATGGAAATATTCCTTTATAAACATTAAATGTTTATAAATAAGAAGGGCTTTGGATTAAATGAAAAAGTATAAGCAGTTTAAGAAAATACTTATCGCCAATCGGGGTGAAATTGCAATTCGGATCACTCGAGCATGTCGCGAATTAGATATTCATTCGGTTGCAGTATTTAGTGATGCTGACCGGGATTCTCTGCATGTCTTTTTGGCTGATCAGGCTTACAATATTGGTCCAGCACCTTCAAAAGAGAGTTATTTAAATTATAAAAAAATAATTGAAGTTGCCGTTGAAGCCGGTGTGGATGCGATTCATCCTGGATACGGATTTTTATCAGAAAACACAACTTTTGCTCGCGCCTGTTCTGCTGCTGGAATTAAATTTATCGGTCCCACACCCGAAAACATCGATGCCATGGGAGACAAATTGTCTGCAAAAGCCCTGATGGTTAAAGCAGGTGTTCCCACTGTACCGGGAAGTGATGGCGGAGTTGAAAGTGTTGAACAAGCACAAAAAATTGCCGATAGAATAGGATTTCCCATCATTATTAAAGCTTCCGCGGGCGGCGGCGGAAAAGGAATGCGAGTTGTCCGCAAAGCGGATGAACTAGAAAGTGCATTTCGTGCTTGCCGTTCTGAAGGTCAAAACTATTTTGCGAATCCTACGGTGTATATTGAAAAATTTATCAACGATCCCAAGCACATTGAAATTCAAGTTTTTGGAGATGATCACGGAAATGTGGTTCATTTATTTGAACGCGAATGTTCGGTTCAAAGACGTCACCAAAAAATCATTGAAGAATCCCCATCTCCATCGGTTCCCAATGAAGTGCGTCTCAGAATGGGCGATGCTGCGGTGAAAGCAGCCAAGCAGATCAATTATGTCGGTGCTGGGACCATAGAATTTATTTTTGATAATCAAACGAAAGAATTCTTTTTCATGGAAATGAATACTCGTTTACAAGTCGAACATCCTATTACTGAGCTAGTGACGGGCTTTGATCTTGTCCGGGAACAAATCCACGTGGCTGAAGGACGGCCTTTAAGTTTCAAACAAGAAGACATTAAACAAAAGGGTCATGCTATTGAATGTCGAATTTGTGCTGAAGATCCCGTGACCTATAAACCCCACCCGGGAGTGATTCGAGCATGCCGTCATCCACAGGGTCCTTTTTTACGAGTGGATTCTTATGCATATCCTGGTTACGAAGTTCCAATTTATTACGATCCGATGATTGCAAAAGTGATTACCTGGGGTGAAAATCGTGAAGAAGCCATTGAAAGAATGCAAAGAGCTCTAACAGAATTTATTCTTACGGGGATCAAAACAAATATTGTTTTGCATAAAACTATTCTTGATCACCCAAAATTCCGTGATGGCAGTTATACAACTCAATTTATTGAAAAGAATTTTGAAGTCATTGAGCCTCAATTGTTTAAAACAGTGGAAGACCCCGTGTTTTTAATCGCTGCTGCAATTGAAGCTTACAAAGATAGAAAGTCCAAAGATGTGCGGCAGCTGAGCCTTGTTTCAAATTGGAAAAGAATTGGTAGAAAAATTGTTTTGCGGACCTAGTTTTCGTCAGAACGGGTTACTCGGAATTTTCATGAGTTGATTTAAAAAGAGCGTGGAGAAGAAATGTATTTTGAAGCAGAGCTGAATCAGACAAAATATAAAATTGATGTCATCGAGACTAAAAATCATTGGAAAGTTTCCCTTCAGCAAGATGGGAAAGAATGGCAAATTTTTGATATTTCCAAAAATGATTACAAAGAAGCCGAAGAATACGTCAGCTTTTTGTTTAAAGGTCAGTCGTTTTTAGTTGATGTCATCGGGAAAGATACTGAGTACACAGTTTTCACACGAAATTCGTTTCGAACAATAAAAATATTTAACGATGAAATGCTGTTGCACAGCTCTTTGAAAAAGGGCGGCGGTCTGGGTGGAGGCTTGGAGCTAAAATCCAATATGCCAGGCAAAATCATTGAAATTTTTGTCAAAGTCGGAGACGTCGTGAAATCTGGAAAACCACTGTTGATCATGGAAGCGATGAAAATGGAAAACGAAATGAGAGCTTCCAGAGACGTTGTCATCAAAGAAATTTGCGTGAAACAAGGTGAAAGCGTCGCTTCATCAGCAGTGTTGATTCGCTTTGCAGACTAACAAAGATTTAAAGTTCGCTAGCTAAGCGTTTGCGTTCAAAAAATCCGACTAAAATAATCGAGACTTCAAACAGCGCTACAAGTGGAACCAGCATCATCATCATACTGTAGACATCAGGTGGTGTTGCAATGGCAGCCAAGATAGAGAGTACGACGACAGCATACCTTCTATTTATTCGGAGAATTTTTTGGCTGACTTTTCCACGTAAACCCAGAACTACCATCACTAGGGGAAGTTCAAAAGCGACTCCAAAAATTAAACACATCTGTGTGAAAAAAGACAGATACTGATCCATCATAATCATTGGCTTGTCCTGATCCCCTCCATAACTTAGCAAAAACTCAAAGGCTGCAGGCAGCACACCAAAATAAGCAAAAGCGACTCCCATCAGAAAAAGAAGGGTGCCCGAGATGACAAATCCAGCGGCGAATTTTCGTTCGTTTTTATAGAGTCCAGGAGCAATAAACATCCAAATCTGGGAGAGCCAAATTGGACAAGAAAAAATCAGTCCACATACCAATGAAAGTTTCAAATGGACCATAAATTTGTCTGCTGGCGCAGCGAAAAAAAGGCCTCCCGTCGGCAAAAACGGCGCGATAGGTTGACGAACAATATCAAAAATTTTGTCGCTGTAAGCATAAGTTACACAGGTCACAATGGCCAATCCAAGGAGAGAGTTGACGATGCGCTTTCGCAAATCAGTCAGATGTTCAGTCAATGTCTGATTGGAAAATTGTTCTTGATCCAGAGCCATCAGCTTTGTCCCCGAGAGTCTTTCTTATCAGTTTTCTCTGCCAGTGGGAATGATGGCTTCGCCGAATCTGGATTATGGCCAGGTTGTTCTGAAAAAAGTTCTAGTTGACTTAATTCATTTTGGCGATCCGTAAGAACCGCAGATGCCATCATCGGATCTGTTTCGTGAGGAGCCTCGTGATGGTCCAAAGAATATTCCCGTGTGTGAGGTAAAGTCGATGTTGGATGATGCAATTCTGGCTGATGGATTTCGTAATGGGGTGGTTCCGAAGGCCGATGATGATCAGAAAAGATTTCTTTTTTGTGTTCTTCAAAATCTAAGTTGATTTGATTTTTGAAATCATCTTTAAGTGAATCAGTGCTACGTTTGAGATCGTTCAAGAAACGACCAATCGTGCGAGCTAAATCAGGAAGCTGATCAGGGCCAATAAATACAATGGCAATCACTGCGATTACTAGAATTTCTGTAAATCCAAGCCCAAACATTCGATTTTCCTAGCTGTGAAGGCAGGATAGGGGAGCTTTCAGAAATGGTCACGACATTTTCTTGAGCTGATCAAAGCGCGGTATTGTCGTAACGCCCAAGTCATGGAGCTTTTCGCGCGCAAGTTCTGATCCGGTTTTTATATAACGATCGTAGAGCTGCAATACGTCGTGATTAGACTGAATCGCTGCGCTTTGGCTCACGTAGCTCAAGACATCGACGAACTCGATAAAACGGTTCGAAAATAAAGAATAAATTCGGCTCAAAGTGTCTTGTTTTGTACACGAAGAAAGTTGACCGTAAGCCACTTCCCCCATCTCCACATAGTAATCCACATCAATTACTTTTCGCGAAAAACTTTCAGAAAAGAAGCCCGAGATATAAAGCGTGCGATCGCCTAATTTTTTGAGCATTTCCAGTTTTGTTGTGTGTTCGGCATTTTGCGCCTCAAGGTAAATTTCGGCCAAGGTTTGAGGTTTCTTTTTTCCACTCTCATCAAATGTTTGCTCGTGAAGGTTTCGCGCATCCATATAAAATTTCATTAAATCGACAAGGTAGGTTTTGACTTGGGGGTAAGTTTCCAGTTTGCGTTTTTGCAAAGCTTCAGAAATGACATCATGAAAGAATTCATCTGAACTTAAAATCAAACTCGTTTTCATACTTCAATGTCTCCGTCCCAAACTAAGACAAAGTGGATATCTTCAGTCTATCTAATTCTTCGGCGTAAATGCAGAACCACTTCAAAGAAATTAGACCTTTGATGGAAAAAAAGACCCCTGCATAAACATCTTTTATGCCTTGAATAACCCGGACTCAAGCGATTGCGACCTACTGTTGCCCTAGGGAAAACGGTTTGCCTTGAAAAACATCGATTTGAAAAGTTTTTGGATTTTGTGGATTTTCTCGCAGCGGAAAACACGAACCGTACAAAAAGTCTTTGTTTTCTCTAATGCCGACGAATTTTTTCCAAAAGTTTTCTTTCACGCTTGCTGGAAATCTAGTCCCACTTAAAGAAATGGAAGTAACCATTCGAGTCATTTCTGAATCCGCAACTTTCAAGTAAGCATTGTATTTATATTTTTCCAGCTCTGTGCCTGTTGTGCAGAACTCAAATTGAGTTCTTTCTTTACCCGAGGACTGAGCCTTTCGCAAAAAATTCATACCTAGTTGAACCCATTTTGGGGGCTCATCTTCATTTTTGTAGATGGCAGAAATGGGGCGCACATAAACAATATCTGTTTGAGAATTTACAATCAGAGATGAATTATCTGTAAGTCCCGTGTAATTAAATTTTCGATTTGAAAAAGTTGAAACTTTCAGATTTTTTAGATCGGGACGCGACCCAAAATTTTGAGCTTGTAAATCCTTAGGTTCAAAAAAATCAATCATTGGAATCTTTTCTGAAAATTCGCTCTTCACGTAATTTGCTGCAAGGTCTTGGTCAGCTTTTTCGAAATCGCCATCTTTCATGACAGTAAGGCAATGCGTTTTCGCCGAAAAATCATGGCAGAAAAACTCAATATACAAAGTACCATACAAATCGGCCACGTAATATTTCCATTCGCGATCATAATTATCCTTGAATCGATTTACCAATCTCACTGGGGTTGGAAAATCCATAATCTTAAATTCGCTGCTTGCTTTAGGTCTTAAGAAAGGAAAATATTTTAAACTTAAAAATGACCCTTCTTTAGAGAAGAAAACATTCTTCATTGCACCAAGCAGTACTTTTTCTTTTTCTTCTTGTGAAAAATCCTTTAGATAGCTGATAGACAAGTCAGGACTAGCGTACAACATTCCAGTTAAATTTTGTGGTTCTCTCACGTCGGCAATAGAGGAATACACAAGATATCCCGATTTATGTGAATTCTCGAATCGATGTTCAATGAGACTGACTCTTTGAGCCATGTATCCGTCCGAGTAATTGTATGTCTTGGATTTTTTCCATTCATTTAAAGCCGCGTTGTACCCGTAAAAACCGGAATGTCCAATCAGGCCTGTTTGCAATGGAACGATCAAATTTTCATCGAGTAATTTGAAAGACATGGATTTTTCTTCGGCAACAACAGGGGCAATCAGTGGAAAATCTTTGGTTGCTTGGTTTTCCCAAGAAGTTCCGGGTAAGTTGTTTATGATCGTCTCTGTTTCAACTTCAGTGATAATGGATTTAAATTGTTTTGCGAAGACGTTTAAATAGTTCGCTTTATGATCTTTGTATTCAAACGGAACTGGCAATTCTACTTTGAAGTCTCGAAATTTCTTAGATAAGTCTGCACGTGCTGCTAATGCATCGCCCATCTTTAAACCGAAGGTTCGGGGCAGAACATAAGACAAATTGGCAAGCTCCATTCCATTGTCCGCAGAAGAAAATGAAATTGTTTTGGGTTCTTGATTCATGACAAATTGCTCAAACCCGCTCTTTAAATCTTTATGGTGAATCCCAATATTATAGTTTTCTGCAAAATTCTTTTTCGAAACAAGAGCAACGATTTCACCTTTTTCATTTAAGAGAGGGCCGCCACTGTTTCCGGGTGAAGCTGCTGCAGAAAATCGAATATATTTGATTTGTGGATCATTGGGGTCTTCGGTCTCGCCGGCAATGATCCCTTCGCGAATCGCTAAGCCTTCGCCAGCGACATTCCCAATGGTAAAAACTTTTTCTCCGATTTCTGTTTTTTCCACAAACTTCAATGTCTCGGCATCTTCAAGGCCAGTCACTTCTAAGAAAAGATAATCCTTTACAAAATCGTACCCAAGAATTTTCACGGGTTGAATTTGTTTATTGTCTACAGTGATGATGTTAAAATCTTCCATAATTGAAAAAGATCCAGGCATGGAAAGACAATGGTGAGCTGTCAAAAGAACGTTGGGTGCGACAACGAAGCCAGTACAAAAACCAATATTGTTTTTAAAATCTTCGTCTTTGAATTGGCCATCTTGCTTTATTTTTTTGATATGGTCTTCTTTGAATTTCAGCTCGAATTTGACAACTTTATTTTCGGCAAAACCCATCATGGTCTGGGAATCATAGCGGCCCATTTTAGTTTTGTAGAAATACAGACTTCCACTGATTATAAAGATTAGAGCAAATGCTCCGAGTGCGGGAACAAGCCACTTTGATTTTCTTTTTTGCGCTTCAAAAGTTGAGTATTCAGTGGGATTTGGTAGGACGCCCCCAATTTTAGTGGGTTCGTTGTCCAAATAGTCTTCGATCAAGATTTCGAGACCATTTTTTAAATAAGCAGCACAATTGTCGTTTAAATCATGAAAACGCGGGATTTCAGTAGATTCATCTTTGAAAATCCAACAGTCTTTTTGAAAATAGATCCTCCCCTGTTTTCTGGAAACTTCGGGGTGTGGGATTTGAAAGTCACACTCACTGCCTCGTCCAATTGTGTATTGTTTGTTTGGATCGAGTGTCACTTCTTTATAGGGGTGACCGTGCATGCGAATAAAAAGCTTCATGGATTCTCCTCTGACTTTTATGTTTCGACGGTAATGAAGGTTCTATTGACTGTCCTGTGGTCGGGATTTGTTTGTTGTCTTTCTAAGATTCGATGGGTTGCATTTGGATTGATCTTTTCTAAAAAACCGCGGTATGAAGGGAGAATATGAAAGTCATTGAACACATCCAGCAGGCAGCTGCTCTCGACAAAGGTCCCCAATTCAGCTTTGAAATTGTTCCTCCGGCCCGGGGCAAGTCGGTGAAAGAAATTATTGATATTGCAGAAACGCTGACTCAACTGAATCCAGCATGGATTGATGTGACTTCTCATGCGTCATCTGCTTATTTCCATGAGCGACAAGATGGCGTCATCGAAAAAAAGACATTTAAAAAACGCCCCGGTACCCTAGGCATCTGTGGTATCATTCAAAATAGATTTAAAATAGACACCGTCGCACATATTTTATGTTTGGGATTTTCAAAAGAAGAAACTGAAGATGCTTTGATTGAATTGAACTTTTTAGGTATTCATAATGTGTTGGCCTTGCGTGGGGACTATCCAAATTATCAAAAAGAATTCGCTAAAAACAGGTCGTTAAATGTTTACGCAAGTGATCTGGTGGCTCAAATTAAGGATCTTCGCGAAGGAAAATTCAGCGAAGAAACGAACGATGCGGCACCCTTAGATTTTTGCGTGGGAATCGCCGGCTATCCAGAAAAACATTTTGAAGCAGCAAACTTAAAAACTGATGTTAAAAATCTTAAACTTAAAGTTGATCGTGGCGCCGACTTCATTTGTACCCAAATGTTTTTTGATAATGAAAAATATTTTTCTTATAAGCAGGCTTGTATTGAAGCAGGAATCAAAATCCCAATTGTTCCTGGCTTAAAGGTTCTGAAATCTGCTTCCCAATTAAAATCTTTGCCTAAGACGTTTCATATTGATTTACCAGATGGCCTTGTGGACGAGGTCTCGGAATCTCCAGCCCATGCTTCGGAAATCGGTAAACGGTGGGCAATCAGACAAGTTGAAAGTTTAATTGCAGCTGGCGAAAAAAATATCCATTTCTATATTATGAATGATGCAACGGAAGTTGTTCAGATCGCAAAACACTTTTTAAAATAGAAACGCAAGAGCTTACAAAAATGATTTCATTAACTCCCACGGTTCAATATACAAAAATCAATGAAATCTTAAAAGAGAGAGCGTTGATTTTGGATGGTGCCATGGGCACAATGATTCAAAAATATAAGCTCTCGGAGCAAGATTATCGTGGTTTACGATTCGCCGATCACTCATGTGATTTAAAAGGAAATAGCGATCTTTTAAACATCACAAAACCAGAAATTATCGAAGAAATCCATTTACAGTATCTGGAAGCCGGCGCCGATATTCTGGAAACAAATACATTTACTTCAACAATTATAGCACAAGCAGATTATCAGCTTGAACATTTAGTGAATGAATTAAATGTGGCAGCTGTGCGTGTGGCAAAAAGCGCGATCCAAAAATACTTATCCAAAAACCCCCACAAAGAATTATTTGTAGCCGGAAGTATCGGTCCTACAAATCGAACGGCGTCACTGTCACCCGACGTCGAGCGACCTGAGTATCGAGCTGTCACTTTTGATGAACTTGCCGCCGCCTATTACCAGCAAGCAGAAGCCTTAATTGACGCCGGTGCGGACATTCTTTTGCCCGAAACTATTTTTGATACTTTAAATGCGAAAGCGTGCTTGTACGCTATTCAACAACTGTCTAAGGTAAAAAACACAAAGTATCCTTTAATGATAAGTGTTACCATCACGGATCTTTCTGGCAGAACATTGTCGGGACAAACCGTTGAAGCATTTTGGAACTCGATTAAACATGCAGAGCCTTTGAGCGTTGGAATCAATTGCGCTTTGGGTGCTCGGGAAATGCTTCCCTACATCAAAGATTTATCGCGAGTTGCTGATTGTTATATTAGCTCCTATCCAAATGCGGGTCTTCCCAATGCTTTGAGTGATACTGGGTATGATCAAACACCACATCTATTTTGTGAAGAGTTGGAAAGTTTTCGAAACCAACATATGGTTCACATTATTGGTGGTTGCTGCGGAACAACCCCAGATCACATTCGTGCCTTGTCAGAAAAGTGGAGAAATTACAAACCCACAAAGCCAGCGGCTGTAGAAAGAAAAATGCGACTCTCGGGTCTTGAAGCCTTTAATTTGGATGTTTTAACGGAGAAGCCCTTTTTAATGGTCGGCGAGCGAACCAATGTCACTGGTTCACCACGTTTTGCAAAGTTAATTAAAGAAAATAAATTCGACGAAGCTCTGAGTATTGCAAAACAGCAAGTCGAAAACGGCGCAAATATCATTGATATCAATTTCGATGAAGCGATGATTGATTCGGTTGCTTGCATGAAAAAGTTTTTGAATCTGGTTGCTTCGGAACCCGATATTGCCAAAGTGCCTTTGATGATTGATAGCTCGAAGTGGGAAGTTCTGGAGGAAGGACTTAAACACACCCAGGGAAAATGTATTGTGAATTCAATTTCGCTTAAAGAAGGAGAAACAGACTTCTTGACTAAAGCTCAAAAGATCAAAGAATACGGCGCTGCTGCAGTTGTCATGGCTTTTGATGAACAGGGGCAGGCTGCAACACTGCAAGACAAGGTTCGAGTCTGCCAAAGAGCTTATGGTTTGCTGACAGAAAAATTGAATTTTGATCCCTGCGATATTATTTTTGATCCCAATGTTCTGACCGTGGCAACGGGCATTGAAGAACATAATAATTACGCGAAAGATTTTATTGATGCTCTTCGTGAAATCAAACGAACTTGTTTGTTTTCATTTATCTCGGGTGGGGTTTCCAATCTTTCATTCAGTTTTCGTGGAAACAATGTTGTGCGCGAAGCAATGCATTCCGTTTTTCTTTACCATGCTATTCGCGCAGGTCTGGATATGGGCATCGTCAATGCCGGGATGCTGGAAATTTATGAAAAAATCGAACCGGAATTAAAGAATAAATGCGAAGCTGTGATTCTGAATACTCACGATGGTGCAACTGACGAACTCATTGCTTATGCTGAACGGGTCAAAGGTTCTGGCGAGAAAAAAGAAGTCCAAGAAGAAGAGTGGCGAAAGTGGGAACTTCAGGAGCGCCTGACCCACAGTTTGGTTAAAGGAATTGATAATTACATCGTTGCTGATACCGAAGAAGCTCTAAAACAAATGAAAACCCCATTGAAGGTCATTGAAGGACCCTTGATGGAAGGCATGAAGGTCGTTGGCGATCTTTTTGGTCAAGGTAAGATGTTTCTTCCCCAGGTGGTGAAGAGTGCTCGAGTGATGAAAAAAGCTGTGGCCTTTTTAAGCCCTATGATGGAAGAAGAAAAGCAAAGAACGGGCATTTCATCTCAAGGGAAATTTCTAATCGCTACGGTCAAGGGCGATGTTCACGATATTGGAAAAAATATTGTTGGTGTTGTTTTGGGTTGTAATGGTTTTGAAGTCATCGATTTAGGTGTCATGGTGTCTTGTGAAAAAATCATTCAGGAGGCTTTGAACCAAAAAGCCGATTTAATTGGGTTGAGTGGCTTGATTACTCCTTCTTTAGATGAAATGGCTTACAATCTCAAAGAAATGGAACGGAGAGGATTAAAAATCCCTGTATTTATTGGCGGAGCCACAACTTCTAAGATTCACACAGCAGTGAAGTTAGATCTTCACTATAGCTCACCCGTTGTTCATATTTCCGATGCTTCCTTAGTCGTTGAAGCTTGCACAAAGTTATTGGGCACTGAAAAATCCACATTCACTGAATCGGTGAAGCTGTCTAATAAAACAATGCGCGAAAACTATTTGAAAAATCGGGACGAGCAAAATGATTTTGTACCCATTTCAGAAGCTCGGGCTGGCAAATACGTCACCGATTGGAAAATCGTTGATATTGCTGAGCCCATGTTTTTGGGTGAATTGAGCTATGAATTTAGTCTTGAGGAAATCTCTCGATATATCGATTGGTCTCCGTTTTTTTGGTCATGGGAGCTGAAGGGTTTATTCCCTAAGATTTTTGAACATCCGAAATATGGAATCGAAGCTAAAAAACTGTTTGATGACGCTCAAAAGGTCATGAAAAAGATCGTAAACGAAAAGATTTTTAAACCCAAATCTTTAGTTCACGTTTGGAATGCACAATCTGAAGGGGATGATGTTGTTATTTTTGATCAAAATAAAAAAGAAATCGGAAAGTTTTTCTTTTTAAGACAGCAAAAGCGCAAAGACGCCGAGATTTCAAAAAACTTTTTTAATTTAGCAGATTACATTGCGCCAAAAGAATCAGGACGACAGGACTTCCTGGGCGGGTTTGCTGTGACTTCGGGACCAGAAGTAGAGCATTACGCAAAAGAATTTGAAAAAGCTCACGATGATTATAATGCCATTTTAGTTAAAGCTATCGGTGATCGCTTTGCAGAAGCACTGGCAGAATTAACTCATAAAAAGTATCGAGAACATTTTCATTTCGGCACGAGTGAGAATTTATCCATTGAAGATTTGATTTCTGAAAAATACCGTGGTGTGCGTCCGGCTCCGGGCTATCCAGCGTGTCCTGATCATACAGCCAAAGGCACTCTTTGGAGACTGATGCAAATTGAGAAAAAAATTGGGATTTCTTTGACAGAAAATTATGCGATGACACCACCAAGCTCAGTGAGTGGTTTTTATTTTAATCATCCTGAAGCGCGATATTTTTCAGTGAATAAAGTCGATCAAGATCAGCTGAAGGATTACGCTGCGCGCAGCGGACTCTCCATAGAAGCTGCGACCAGGAATCTGTCACCACTGCTTTTATAGGCCATATTTTTTTAAAAAATATGGCTCTTTTTGAGACTCTTAATCAACAGTCTTTTTTTGATTTTTTTCAAATTTGGTTTTCTCTTTGCATTTGATTATCTCAAGATGATTGGTTTGAGCTTCAACGCGAATAAGTTGAGTCTTTTTGACTGAACTCAGAACAGCGATGAGCAAAAATTGTCCTTACCTCTTGAAACTGGAGTATTGGAATGCAGTTAGGTGATGTTCGCACAAGAAGACGACAAGAAGCTCATCAAAAGGCCCTTGAATTTAAAAACGATCATCAATTTGATGAAGCCCTCAATGTCATGATGAATGCCCTGCAGACCTATGGGCCAAATATATTGTTATTGGTCGATATTGCGAATCTTTTTAAGTTTCAAAATGAGATTGGTAGTTATTACTTCTATGGACGCAAAATCGAACAAGAATGGATGAGCTTCCAGAGTAAAATCAGTGAACAAACCAAGTGCGATGTTTCTTTGTTTTTAAGCCGCTATTTTTACGATCGAGGGCAAGTTTCCAGGTCTTTCTATTATATAGACCTGGCTCATAAATCAGCAATCACCACAGACCAGCATATTGTAAGCCTTGCTCATATCTTAAATCTAAACGCAGAATTCAAAATCAAAACTAAAATTAATGCATATTATCTAGATTGTCTCAAAGTCAGTCATTTGGCGCAGAAGGATCAATGTTTGGTTGAGAGAGCTCTCTTAAATGCAGAGATGGAAATCATTGGACATCAGCAGGCTTTTCCGCGTTTAGAAAAATATCTAAATAAAAATGGTGCTGTGGATTCAGGATTTCATTCCCTTGTCATTGATTTCATTCTGAAGTGCCTTTTAAATGGAAGGGATCTCTCTGCATTGCGCGAACAGCTTTTCAATTTTTTGAATCAAATTAATCCTATGGAACTGTCGACGTTTGAAAAAATTGTGATTCAGTTTTTCAATCAACCTGGCTATTTTTTGCACGCTCAAGAAATGTCTTATTTGCAACAGCGATTTGATCAGTCACAAATCCTGGATGTTTATTTCTTAAACTATCTTGGGTGTTCAGATTTAGCCACACGCGCAGACCTCAAAGCGCTTTTTCAACTGATGATACGAGATGGAGAAGCCGCCAATGTCCAACTGATGAATCAAAAATATTTAAATGAAAAACAAACTGAACAAAAATGGAGAATGTATCTTAATGAAAAGTCTCACCAGCTGATCACATTAGATGGTATGATGCCTTTGAAAAAGGATGAGTTTGGCTTGCTTGCTATTTTTAGCAGTGAGCCAACGGGGGCATCACACCTTGCTCTTCAGTTTAGAACACAATTTGAAATCAAAGAATTAGTTATGAGATTAAATCAAAAAATTTATAGCTTAACGGGTGTTCCCGATGCACTGACAATCACGACCAAAGAAGTTAAGTTGTTGGAATCCATTCACATAATACCAAAAACATGACTCCTAACTAATTTAAAATAGAAAAATAACTGGACCTTCGAAATAGGCCTTGCCTTAGGCCTAGGCCTTAGAACTATGATTTATGGTACCAAATGCATCTAGGGAGGGGCCATGGTCGTTCGCTTTTCAAAACGGATTTTATTTTTATTTGTTCTAGCTTTTACACAAATGAGTTTTGCTGGTTGGAACAGCATTCATTCTGCTTATCCAACTCAACCAAGTCTGAATATTCTTGAATCAACAGATCAAAAGACAATTGTTGAAGTTGTCTTACCTGGGTTCCATTCTCAGGATATTTTGATCAATGGAGCTGCTTTTAAACAAATTTCTGCGCCAGGTATGGTCCCAATGAACCTCAAAGGTGAAGCAGACCTGCCGCAATTCAGTTTTGACCTCGCCATTCCATTCGGCACTCAGCCTTTTGTTAAAGTTATGGAAGTTGATTCCGTGGATTTCAATGTCGGCGCCATCGCTCCAAGTAAGGGCGCTTTGACTCGCAACATGAATCCTTCGGAAATTCCATTCGAATTTGGTTCTTCTTATTTTTCAAGTGTTCGATCATCTGC
>JBKCTJ010000166.1:0-7636 GCA_046318875.1 Pseudobdellovibrionaceae bacterium
ACTGTGAATACTGTTGTGGATTCTGTCTTGTTTTTCAAGCCTTACATCAGAAGACATGTTGATAGTGCTGCGCAAAATAATTCACTTTCAGTTCGCTGAATTTTCAGTTACAGATGTGGCAATAAAGGATGCAGACCAGAATGAAACAGAAACTCAATTTGAAAACTAAAACATCTTCTATCAAAAATACCCAGGCGCCCCCTCCCCCTGCATTTGATCCATCGGAAACCGTCTCTGCTGAGTTTGGAATTTTTGGACTCCCCTTTACTGAAGAGACTGCTCAAATCATTTTACTTCCTGTTCCTTGGGAAGTGACAACGTCCTATGGCAAAGGTGCTTCAGACGGACCAAGGATGATTCGAAATGCCAGTGAACAAATCGATCTCTTCGATTTTGAAACGAAAAAAGCTTACGAAGTCGGTTACTTCATGCGCGATTTCCCGAAGCAATTGAAAAAGAAAAATGATTTGAATAAAAAGAAGGCTCAGAAAATCATTGAACTCCGAACTTCACGATCTTCAAATCAAAAGTTAATTCAAAAACTCACAGATGAAGTCAACGCTGCCTGTTCTGAGATGACAGAGTGGGTTTACCAAAACACAAAAGATATTTTAAAGAAAAATAAAAAATTTGGCCTGGTCGGCGGGGATCATTCAACACCTTTGGGCGCTATCAAAGCTTTCTGCGAACACTACAAATCTGATTTTGGAATTTTACACATCGATGCCCATGCTGATTTGCGCAATGCTTACCAAGGTTTTCAACAATCCCATGCATCCATCATGAATAATGTGATGAGCCTTCCAAAACCTCCGCGAAAACTTGTTCAAGTGGGCATTCGTGATTTTTCCGAAGAAGAATTTGAATTTTCAAATTCACGAAAAGACATCAAGACTTTTTATGACCTGCAATTGAAACAACAACTTCAAAAAGGCAAAAGCTGGAGCCAGCTCTGCAGTGAAATTATCGCCGAGCTGCCGGACAAAGTTTATATTTCATTTGATATCGATGGATTGGATCCCGTATTGTGTCCAAACACGGGAACACCGGTTCCAGGTGGATTAACGACGGATCAAATTTTCTATTTATTTCATACATTGAATGAATCTGGAAAAAAGCTTGTCGGCTTTGACCTCAATGAAGTTTCCAGTGGAGGAAACAAACTCATTGAGGCGGAGTGGGATGGCAATGTAGGCGCTCGCATGCTTTACAAACTGTGCGGCTGGCTTGCTCTGTCTAAATAAAAATTAAATTCCTCGAGCGTAACGTCGAGATTGTGATTCGCGAATTTCAGCACCTTCGATGCTGAGCCTTGTCCATGGAATGGCAAGGAGGCGATCTGCTTCGATGGGTTCTTCAGTTTCTTCACATAAACCGAATGATCCATTTTCGATTCGCGCCAGGGCGTTTTCGATTTCCATAAGTTGACTTCTTAAACGATCGTGCCTTGTCAGCAATTCTTGTTCTGCCAAAATGCGAACAGTCTGGTCCGCTTCGTCGCCACCTTTATCATCAGCGTCTAATTGAAATCGAGTTTCTTTGACTCGGTTTAATAATTCCGCTTTTGTGCCTAGTAACTTGACTCGACACTCAGCAACAAGCTTTTGCGATAAGATCGCCATAGAACTTTCCCCTTCCGTGAGTTTAGAGTTCCTACTCTAAACATTATTCCACTTAACCCCTCAAAATTCAATTTTTGGGTTCCAATTTGGAACTAAAACATTAAGACCTAGGCGTGTAAAAATTGCAAGTAAAAATCTTAAATCATCTTAAAACTAAACAAATATCCGATAAACTTAATGAATTTGTGTTTCACTTTAGGATTATGTCGTTGTTTAACACCCCTAGACAATGGTCTAGTGAAACGATCTGACATAGCAATCAGGAGTTAAAACATAGAGTCTTGCACATCTCAAAGATCAAAGGAACTTGATTTGGCATCTTCAAGAAATTGCAACAGGGCAATCTTGGCAGGGCCTTGTGCATAGGGCAACAGAACCCGCGTCAGATGGAGCTTTCCGCGCATAATGGATTTTTCAGTGGCTTGTTTTTCAGTGCTTTCAAAAAATTGCAAAAATGTTGTGGCCAAAGCCAACAGGGAATCAGACACATATTGCATTTCTTCACGAGAAGAAATCGGCGTCACAAGCCCTTGAGCCATCCATTTCCGATACAAAATTTCCATTAATTGCATGACTCGCTTGATGTGGTATCGCCAAAGCTTTGCAAGGCGCACATCCTTGCGACGTAGCGCATACATTTCCCGATGAAAAAAGCGATAGTCCCAATAAATTTGAAAATTCATATCGATAAATTCAATTAAATTGGAAGCGCTGACTTTTCTGGGCCTCCAAATTTGGTAAGTATTCTTGCACATTTTTAAAAACAATTCGTAGACGATTTCTTCTTTGTTATCGAAATGAAAATACAAATTCCCAGGGCTCATATTCAAGGCTTTCGCAATATGATTGGTCGTCACCACACCCACGCCGTGCTTATTAAAAAGCTCGATGGACATCAAAAGTATTTTTTCTTTGGTTTTCATTCTGAGACTACTTACTTTTGTCTGTTTTTTTTGTCACGTCTAATTCATTGATCCTCCCAGACCATTTTTTGTAATCCTAGAACATCGATGGGTTGTGAGATTGATTTTTTATGCTACACTTATCAGACATGCTTCAAAAAAAGTTGCTCACCACTCTTTCAGTTGTGTTTTTCGCCTTTGGCTTATTGGTCCTGCTTGCCAGTTTTTTCCAAACCGAGACCATTTCAAGCTTACCTTCAGATGAACAAATTCGAGTCACTTTAAATGATCGCTGGCGGGTCGCCGAGGCCATGAAGTTCAATTTCAAAAGCTGGAGCAAACCGGAAACCGTCCAAATACGACAGATTTCAGCGTCTCCCTTGAAAGTTGAATACACAATTGAAACCGAACTTCAAAGGTACGCCGAAGATCTCCTGCAACAGTTTAAACCTGATTATTCAGCAATATTTTTAATGGATGCTTTAACTGGCCGGGTACTTGTCATGACTTCATTCGAAAAAGGAGCTGAACAAAATCCAGATCGCGATGACTGGGTCAGGAAAGCCACATTTCCCGCAGCCAGCGTTTTTAAAGTCATCACAGCGACTGCTGCAGTGGATAAAGCCGGAGTTGATCCCCAACACAAAATTTATTTTAATGGCGGAAACTACACTCTGTACCGCAAAAATGTTCTTTCCGAAGCTGTCACAAAATGGACTCGCATTGTGACATTAAAAGAAGCTTTCGCAAAATCACTGAATACTGCTTTTGGCAGGTTAAGCCTTGAAAACTTAGATCCCTCGGATTTGCGAGATTATGCTGAACGATTTATGTTTAATCGTGAAATTCCCACAGATTTTCCCGTTGAAGTGGGAGCCGCCTTGATTCCTTCTGAAAAGGGTTTTGCAATGACGGAAATTGCATCAGGCTACAACCGCACAACAAAACTGAGCCCGGTGCAAGGTGCAATGATCGCAGCAACCATCGTGAATGACGGCAACATGATCACACCTTACATTGTCAAAAGTTTGAAAGATGAAGATGACGAAGTGGTTTACAAAGCCGCTCAATTGAACTCTGGGCAAATCATCGCCACGGAATCTGCTTATCAAGTTCGAGAGCTCATGGAAGAAACTATTTTAGCTGGAACCTCAAGAAAGACATTTCAAAAGCTTGTCCGTGATCGCAAGTTCCGCGAAGTTCAAATGGGTGGAAAGACTGGGCACTTAAACGGTGATTTTCCAAAGGGTCGAACGGATTGGTTTGTGGGCTATGCTTTTGATGATCATAGCCGCGTGGCGGTTGGTATCGTTACAGTGAATAAGAAAAGCTGGACAGTAAAGTCTTCGTATTTAGGTCAAAGTTTATTTCGGAAGTACTTTGAAAAGAAATTAGCGGCTCTTCATCAATAACTTTATCTCTGACTGAATGTATAAAACTCTGGTAAAGTGAAGGCCCATTATTTTATCCAATGGGCCCCAGCACTTTTACTCCATATGTGGATCGAATGATCTCACTCGAGCATTGCAATTTCCTTTAAAGGCAAAATCCTTCGATCGCTCTAGTCTCGAATTTTTGAAAACCAGCTTCATGCCTGGAACAGTTTCACGAATAAGTTTTTCGATCGTCGTCGGGGACGGAGTGTGTGAAGTTCCGATCTCGTATAAAAGAGACCATACTCCATGTTTCCAGTATGCAAAGTCTTCAAAAGTCCCATCGGCTGGATAAACGACATCGGCAGAAGTTCCAATGTAGTAGTTATTTCCAGTCGCAGCATACTTAGCTAACTGTTCAAAAAAACTTTGATCCGGAGTCTTTGTCGTTGAAGAGCTCACTCCCCAAGGATAAGTGATCGCAGGAAAATGAGTATGCAGCGTCATGGAAGAAATGATGTTTTTCTTTTCTAAAAACTCTGCAAGCAAACGAGTAGAATTCAAATTGTGATCTGAATTGCTAATACAAGGGCCTTGGTAATCACGGTTTGGATCGAAGCTTTCACCCTTTTTAGTTTCATTGCGACTGTTGCGGTTATAACCGTTGATATTTAAAACGGGAATGATGTAAATCGACTGATCCATAAGTGGCTCTTTCGCAATCGAAGCGGCGAAAGCCTTTGCAATCTCTGTCGAACCATATTCGTTTCCATGATGAGTCGCTACAACCAAATTATTCAGGCTGCCAAAACCAATTCGAATTCCTTTGATCATCACACTGTCGTCATTGAGTCCCAAATCAAACAATTCCGTTGTTTCAGGAAACTGAGCATGAAGTTGTTCCATGTAGGTCACAACAGCTTCGTATTTCGAAGCATTTAGATCCTGATCAGGTTTTAATTGGCGCTGCAGATCACGTTTTTTTGCTTCAGCTTGTTCTTGAAAATGCTTTTGCAAACGCAATTGACGGTACTCTTGCAAAGGCATTTTATGCAAAGCGGGGACTTTCACTGGAGACCCCGAAGAAAGCAATTCTTCATTCGCAGAACCAACACTGGCAAAGGAAATGGATAATAGGACACTAAGTAACAAACCACTGAAATGAGTCATCTTTTTAAATCCCCCTTAGAATTCGATCATTTCACATCCCGGACACAATCTTGTCTATATAATTTTTAGGCAAATCCATTAATAATTTCGATGGGTCAGTGAATTTTATTTATAGTGATAATTCGACCATGACTGGGCAGTGATCTGACCCCATCACATCAGCCATGATGGCAGCTGATTTCAATTTTGACTGCAAACCTTTGGTGACACAGACATAATCGATACGCCAGCCACGATTGGAAATCCGAGCAAGCTCACGGTAAGACCACCATGAATAGGCTTGCTTCTGATCTGGATGAAAAAATCTAAAGGTGTCTACAAATCCCAGCTCAATAAATCGATCAAACCACTGGCGCTCTTCGGGCAAAAACCCGCTTTCTTTGGAAAGTCGAACAGGGTCATAGAGATCCACTTCTCGGTGAGCAACATTGTAATCGCCCACTAAAATAATTTCAATACCCGCAGCAATTTGAGCTTTCAGATGATCATTCAGATCATGTAAAAATTGCTGTTTGAATTGATGCCTTTCAATTCCAGATCCACCATTGGGAAAATAAATATTATAGAGATGAAAGTGTTTAGTCTTTGTAATAATGATACGACCTTCATTGTCGTATTTTTCCTGTCCCCACCCGCGCATATTTTCACAGACTTCATTGGTGAAAGTAGCTACACCTGAATAACCCTTTTTCTGAGCTGAAACCCAAAAGTGGGATTTGTAATCCAAAGTTTGAACTTCTTTTTCTGCTTGTTCTTTGATGGCCTTGGTTTCCTGAACACAGAAAAAATCTGGTTTTTCTTTTTGAATAAATTCCAAAAGCCCTTTTTTCGCACAAGCCCGAATGCCATTGACGTTCCAAGAAATGATCTTCATTGAGTCTCCATTGAAATCAACATACAGTATGCAGATGGACCAAAAGGATCAAGAAAAACTCAAAGATCAGTTTATAAAGTTTCTGTCCAAGGCCCATCCTGACATGGGTCTTGATCCCGAGATGATTTCTCCCCATATGCTGTCTCCACTTCAAATTTCATTGCCAGAATCTGTTTTATTGAAAGTTAAAAATTTTGCCGAGACTTTGTTTTCTGCTCGCTGTTCCGTTCTTTGGCAGAATCACTTTGCTGAATCCGTTCAGCACCAAAAATTGGTTGATCCCGGAAACTTTGGGATCTTAATGAGCTATGATTTTCATATTGATGAAAATCAAATCCCGAAACTGATTGAAATCAATACGAATGCTTCATTTCTTGCTCTGGGTTCGGAATTCTACCGCATGTTGCAAGTGAAAGGCTGTGACCCGACCTTTCAGCTTTCGAATTTGATTGAATGCATTCAGCAGGAAAAACGCTTGTTTGATCTTAAACATCAAAGGGCCCATCAGCCTGTGCGAAGAGTTTGTATCGTTGATGAACAACCTCATTTGCAAAAGCTGTTTGTGGAATTTCGCTTATATCAAAGTTTTTTCCGCCAAAATGACATTGAATGTGAAATTGCTAGTATTGATGAAATCGATAAAATTGAGAAAGCTGATTTGGTCTATAATCGCTATACCGATTTTTATTTAAAAGAACTCAAAAGTCAGCATTTGCAAGAATTGTATTTGAACTCAAAACAGTGTTTCAGCCCGAATCCCTTTGAGTATTTTCAATTATCTGATAAAAAGCTATTGGAAGAATGGACTGACCCAGCTGTAGGCTTTTTTAGAACTTTGCCAGGTTGGGAAGAACACGTTCAGCCCCTGCTCCTAGCAAGTCGGGATCTCAATGAAAAGACAGCTGTGGACATTTGGGAAAATCGCAAAAAATATTTTATGAAACCGCGTAATTCATTTGGGGCCAAACAAAGTTACCGAGGTTCTTCCATCAGTCGCGGCTTATTTGATTCTTTGATTGATCAAAACATGATTGCTCAAGAATTTTGTCCGGCGCCGAACATCAATGTCGAAACTGACACTGGAAATTTATCTTTGAAATATGATCTCAGATTTTATGTTTATCAAAACCAAGTGCAATTTTGCATCGGTCGAGTTTATCAAGGACAAGTGACGAATTTACGAACTCCTTTGGGCGGATTTGCTCCAGTTTTCTTTTCAATCGTCTAGTTTGTAAGGCAATGACTAAAGTCTCTGCATTGCATGCCGAATATCAAATCAAGACGTATGAAATTACAGCAAATCAGAACTGACAAAAATAAAGAAACCGCCAAAGAAAACTATCTTTCCTTTGATCAATTAAATGGTTGGCATCCCTTTCAAGAAAAAGTTCCCGAAAGTGTTTTGTTGTATCATGCAAAACAGCGAGAAGATGGCCAAGTATTGTATTTCAACTTTAATTTAGCACGGGAAATGGGTTTGATTTCTGAAACTCATCCTCAAGAACTGACCAACGAGCTTGCAAAAAAGTTACTAGCGACTTTCAATCTTCAAATTATCAATGAATACGATTTGCAGAATAAAAAAAGCACTTCTGAACAGCTAAATTCGAATCAATTTATGGCAACCAGATACCTTCAATTGCAACACCAAAATAAACAGGGAAAGACCTCTGGTGATGGACGCAGTATATGGAA
>JBKCTJ010000167.1:0-9342 GCA_046318875.1 Pseudobdellovibrionaceae bacterium
CCCATACATCACGTCCCCCAGAATCGGGCAACCCTCAAGGGCGAGTTGGGTTCGAATTTGATGGGTTCGCCCAGTTTCCAGTTCAATAGTGACTTCTGTGATTCCAGTGCAAACTTGTTTCAATTCTAAGATTTTCAAAGAACACCTCTGCCATCCCTCCCGCTCTTCCGAGCTAACGACCTTTGGTGCTCGTGGACTTGGTTCCATAAAATGCACTATGGATCCTTGTTTGGTCATCTTTGGAGAAATCAAATTTGTTTCCACCAAAGCCTTATAGATTTTTTTGACGGAAGAATCTTGAAGCATTTGATTAAATTGTTTTTGAAATCGTTTTGTTTTTGCAAAAATAATTAAACCTTCTGTGGGCACATCGAGACGGTGGGTCACAAATAAGGGGAAATTCAATTGCTGACTCAGAGACGTGATTAGATTTTCTAATCGATTGTCCACCGTGGGATGAACCGGAATACCAGCGGGTTTATTCACAACAATAAAATCATCGGTTTCTGCTATCACTTGATTTTTTGTCACCACATCGAGGGTCGGAAACCTTCGGGGCCTGGTGTGGACTCTCAGATAGTCACCGGCCTGAACGCCATTTACTTTTTCTTTTTCGCATCTTTCGTGGTTCAAATAGATACTTCCCAGACAGAGCAATTCAAACACTTGGTCTTCGGGTAAAGAAATGACGCTGGAAATAATTGTCACCAAATCACCACCCTGAGGCGCATGGAAGTGATGAACTCCATAATCATGGCCGCGTTTTGACAGAATAGCGGAACGATCCTCTGCTTTTGATTTATCTGTACCCAATTGCTTCCCCAGTCACGCGCCTGTAAGATTAGCACGGATGCCCAGGAAGGTAAACCAAGCAAACATTTCTTGCCAGCAGATTCAAGGGCTTGATAAAACGACAAGCATGAGCACACTTTTTTTTCTTTCTTTCATGACAGTGATGATTTCAAATTTTGACATGACATCTGTGGCGCAAGCGGACATGAAAAGCGCCGGCAGTCTAACATCTGCAGTGAAGGGCAAAACGTTTACAGCAAGATTAAAATCAGGCTTTCATTTTAACGAAAAAGCACCAAATCATCTCTCCATTGATGATATGGAAATTGAACCCAAAAAAATTGAAAAAAACCGGATTGAATTTTCATTTATGAAAATTGAAAAACAAGCATCCCAATGGGGACATGCATCAGCCCAACTTTATGTATGTGATGATGCAAACACATTTTGCGAAACACATTCTGTTTCTTTGAAACCACTTTTAAAAAACAGCGCTCAACAAAATACAAAAGCTCCTGTACCCGTCACAGAAACATCTGACCCTAAATCCAAACTGAACCCTGAATTTGACGCGGCTTTGAGAAAAGCTGAAATCGAAAACAAAATCGTCATTCTAGATTTTTCTGCTCGCTGGTGTCCTGGTTGCGTTCGCTTTGAAAAGGAGGTTTTTCCTACTCAAAAATTCCGAGAATTGAAGAAGTCTGTTGTTTTCTTAAAAGTCGATGTGGATTTATTTAAAAATTTTCAACTTGCTGAAAGATTTAAACTTCAAGGCATACCCACTATCGTCGCATTAAATGCCAATGGTGAAGAAATTAACCGAATGTTGGATTTTAAACCTTTTCCAGAGCTTGAAAAATTTATTCAGACAGCCAAGGAAAATCCAACAACTGCTGACGGCTTGATTGCTGCTGCAACTCAAGCCACAGATACCTACAAACTTGAAATCGGAAAAAAGCTTTTAGCGATGAACCGTTACAGTGCAAGCGAAATGGTGTTTGCACAAATAAAACCGGAGCCTTCTGAAATTTGGACATCGCGTGTGGAACTGATCAAGCAAAAATTTGAAAAAGATCCCACTGAAAAATCAGCTTATATAGAAATTCTGAAACAGGCTCTCGATGCAGAACCTGAAGGCACTCGGTCCTTGGCTTGGCGAACAGAACTCATTCCATTACTGGATGAAAAATCTAAATTATGGTCACAGATCATAGCCGAAGGAAAATCAGTTTTGCAAATTCTCCTCACTGACGACGTGAAATTAAAAAAAGCATTTATGACAGATTCTGCCGGTGAATTTGTTGGTTTTGAAAAAATGCTTGTGGCTCAGTTAGGTATTGACTTGCTTGATAAAGCAAAAGCTTCACCATCTGAAATTGAAGCTTTGTGGAACCAAGCCGTTTCGGTGAGCGAAGCTTATCAAATTGCACCCGATCATGCTGGGCCAGCACTGCGATATCTGATTTTCTTAAGTGCTGCAAAAAAGTTTGACCAAGCTGAAAAGTGGGCCGATCAATTGCTGTCCAAAGATCCTCAAAACTTGGATATCTTGCGCAGAAAAATGAGGATTCTCATGGGACTGAACAAAGTTGACGACGCCATTAAGCTTGGCGAAAAAATCATCGCAAAATCTGAAGGCCGCAATCAATTTTGGGTGGCAGAATCCCTGGCAAAGGCTTATTTGGCAGCAAAAAAGCAAATTGATGCTAAAAAGCTGTTGCAAGCGTATCTTGCCCGAAGCGAAATGAAGGTCGAGAAAATGAAATCCACAAAAGACAACTTTGAGAAATTGCTTGCCGAGTCCAACGGCCCACCAATAAAAACAGCGAATTGAATGCTTTTCTATAAAACAATCTGAGTTGGTGTTCTCGACACTTTAGCGCCAGTCACCTCTGACCTAGAGCCAGTTGATTCAAAGAATAAACTCATTTCTTTGGATTCATTTTCAACTGACCGATACGTAAAAAACACCAGGAAATTCAATATGAAAAATGAATTCACCACGATTACTTTTTCCTTAGTTTTTGCTTTGGTCATCACTTACCTTTCACACCAATATTTGCATTACAAAAGTCTTCCGCAAATTGCACGGCCGCAGAGTTTAATGAATGAACTACTTGAAGGCATCGATTCAAATTACACCGACGTCAAAACGAAAATTCGCGGTGAAAGAAAACCAAATCTACCCGTTGTGTTGGTCGCCATCGATGAAGATTCTTTGCGGCATGTTGGTCGCTGGCCCTGGAGTCGAGAAATCATGAGCCAACTGACGCAAAATTTGATTGCTCATGGAGCTTCGGCAATTGGTTTCGATATCATCTTTTCCGAGCCAGAGAAAGCCAATCCCGAAAATGATCTTGCCCTGGCTAAAGTCATCTCAGAAAATTCTGACAAAATTGTTCTGGGAACTTTCAATGAAAGTCAGATGAATTTTTTATCCTTTCAGGATTATTGTTTGAACGAAGCATTTCTTGCCGCCGGTGGGGACCAAATAATTAAATTGAACCCTACTTTCATTGTTGAAAACAGCGAAGAAAAGTTTGATGGCCTGGAATGGAATCACCTCTTTGGTCAGCTATTCTCGAATGTTCAATCCCTGGCTCAAATTAAATTCTTAAAAGAAAACAAAAAAACATCTCTCGAAGACTTATCACCTTACAAACAGAAATATTTAGAAACCTTAAAAATAAAATCCCTTTATCACTATTGTGAAGACTGGCTCACTGCAAAAGATCCTCTTCATGTTGCGGATTTGCCAGCATTAGAACCTATTTATACAAAACTATTTTCCAAGATTCCTGATTTGGCGACCTTAGACCTTCCGTCTGCAATCTCACAATTTCAAAACAGAGTTTTTTTCAATGCAGTTCCTCAAAGTGTTGATTGGACGCCGAATATAAAACCCATCCAAGAAGCTTCACTCTATTCTGCCAGTTTTAATGCTTCGCTGGATGCTGATGGTTATGTTCGTAAATATCCACTTTTTTACCGAACAGGAAATCGAATCGGATCTAGCTATATCCCGTCCCTGGCCTTGCAAACATTTTTGGTAGCAAAGGGCTACCGTGCAGAAATTCAATTACAGCCCAGCCCAAGAAATAAAAATTTAAAAGGTGTCGCTCAAGTTAAACTGATAGATACAAAAATAGATCCCGAAAAGGAGGTTGGCCAACTTCCAGTGGATTTGATTGGCCGACTGATCATTAACTATTACGGGAAACGTCAGATGCTTCCCTATGTTTCGGCAGAAGAACTCCTTTCTGATGAGCCGACAATCAAAGTATTACAAAAAGTGTATGATCCCGAATCCCAAAAGTATTGGTTGCAAACAGAACCAGAGATTGTCCAAAAGAAAAACTTTTTTAAAGATCGAGCAGTCATTGTAGGCGCCACTGCAGAAGCCCTTTACGATCTCAGAAACACAGCTCTGGAAAACAACTTTCCTGGACCAGAAATTCACTTAACGATGCTGGCAAATTTAGTTGAAGGAGATTTTTTAAAAAGCATTGAACATGAAGGTAAAAACTTAATTTATATTTTAGCCATTGTAGGCATAATCTTAAGCTTTGCTTGGTCATTTTTTGGGGCATTAGTTTCTGCTGCATCATTTTTTATTCTTTTCATTGGCATTGCAATCACAGATTATTGGCTTTTTGTCGCGAAGAATTTAGTCAGCTCAAACGTTTTATTGCTGATCCAAGTTTTTGCAATTTACGTCTCGATCACAGTTTTCAGATATTTCACTGAAGAACGAAAAAAGAAACAGCTGAAATCGACATTTGCAAAATATGTCTCTCCGGCCATTGTCGATGAAGTTTTGCGCCAACCCGACAATTTAAAACTGGGTGGTCGAAAACAAAGAATGACAGTCTCATTTTCTGACGTTCGAGGATTCACGACCATATCAGAAAAATTACCTCCAGTAGAACTGGCTCAATTGTTGAACGATTATCTTTCACCCATGACGGACTTGGTCTTTAAAAACAAAGGCACTTTGGATAAATACATGGGCGACGCCATCATGGCATTCTTTGGAGCCCCAATTTTTTATAAAGACCATGCCGCCTCTGCTTGTCGATGCGCTTTGCAAAGCTTAGAAAAGCTCAAAGAATTACAAAAAGAATTTGCCGCGAAAAATTTACCAATGATTGATATTGGAATCGGCATCAACACAGGTGAAATGAGTGTTGGGAATATGGGTTCATCAACTGTCCAAAGCTATACAGTTATGGGCGATTCGGTGAACTTAGGCTCACGTCTTGAAGGGATCAACAAAGAATATGGGACTCGCATCATTATCAGCGAATTTACTTATGGCGATGTCAAAGATCAATTCTGTTGCCGAGAAGTGGACCGAGTTCGAGTGAAAGGAAAGCTTGAACCTGTTCGACTTTACGAAGTCCTGTGCGAAGGAAAAGCCACCGAAGAAATCAAACCGTGGTTAGAAGAATACGAAAAGGGCTATATCTTATACAATCAAAAAAATTTTCCAGAAGCCCAACTTTGTTTTGAAAAGACAAAGCAGCTTCGAGGTGAAGATCCGCTCTCTGATGTCTACATTGAAAGATGTGCCGAATTTATTGTGGAGCCGCCACCGGTGGATTGGGATGGAGTCTACGAAATGAAAACGAAGTAAAAACGAACCCACTTTTTTTATTTTTTAGAGATGCTGCCAGAATAATTAATCATAAATCCTGCAATGTATTTGTCATATTTATTCGTTGCTAGGGATGACTTGCTATTCACGAATTGTGTATTTAAAGAGATGTTCCAGGATTCGAAAAATGTTTTTGAGGCATTCAAAGTGTAAGTCCAGACGGAATCCGTTCGATCGTTGGGATTCAGTTTATACCCTGCCGTCGCAAATTCTGCTTTCACCGAACCGTTGATGTTGGATGGAACCGGAAAACCGTACAGCAAGCTAATGACTTGTTTGTCATAAGTGTTATTTTTACCCTTCGCCGAGTTTTGAATAATACTTAAATCCCCTGCCAGCATTTGTGAGCCATTGGAGTCCAACAAATAACTTTGATTCGTTCCAAGTGTCACCCTTGTTGCTGCTTGATCATCGTCTGTCCCATTGCTGGAAAGAAATGATTCGTCAACGTTGATTTGCATTCGATAGGCTGAAATCAGTTTTGGTGTTGTTTGAAACATCAAATCTGTGTCCAAAGTCTTCGAATCCAATATTTTCTCACGACCCTGGGCTTGAGCATTCATAGTGACCGTTGAAATCGACGGAGAAATACTCCACATCATTTGTTTATCTAAAGCTAAAAAATTCTGTCGGTAAGGTAAACCCACATTCAACAACAATGGATCTGCTGCTTGCAAAGTATTAGTCGCTTCAAAAGACGTATCCGTGCTGTAAGTATCGGAATAAGAAGCTTGTAAACCCAGCTCCGATGCCGTGGTTTGCCGCAACTTTAAATATCCAGTCACACCATAATTTAAACGGTAACCCGCGCTATCCGTGGGCGTCCCCTGCTGCTGGGAAATATTCAAAATATTCTGATCAAGTGAATATCCCGCATAAAGGGAGTATCTAAAAATTTGCTTGGTACTCTTAATGAAGGCTTCGGCTTGATCAATTTGCTCAAGCATCACTTCTGCTTGCTTATCCATGGCGACATCTTGGGAATTATCTAAGCAATACTGAAAATCTTCTTTAGCATCATCGTATTTTTTATTTTGATAAGCAATATTTCCCGCTAAAAATGCTGACATCGGGCTAACAGACGAATCATTTTCATCACGAGCGATTCGAAAATTTTCAAAGGATTTTTCCAGATCCCTTAATTTCATGTTGTTTAAACCCATGTAATAATAATATTCGGCTTTATTTTCAACATCCCCTTCTGCGAGGGAAAATGCAGAGAGGGAATCAATAAATTCGTTTTTTTTGTACAAAGTCACGCCGTATTTGTAGTAGGTTCTGTCTTTGTTTGGGTCCAAGTCGATTGATTTTTTAAAAGATTCCGCAGCCAATTCATACTTTTCTTCTCGATAAGCAGTTTCACCTTGAACAGCTGCAGCAACAGCTGCTTTTTCACGCTCTATTTTTTCCTTAGGATTTAACTTTTCAAATTCTGAGCGATTTTTTTCACGCTCCAAAGCGAATTTCGATTCTGTAGATAACCGCTTCTTTTCAATCAATTGAGAACGCATACGGAGCCACTCTTGCAACTGAGACTCTTCCAGTCGAACCATATTTGCAGGTTCATCCGCATAGGTCATCGCGCTGATCTGATCATCAAACATGACGATACGTTGTATTTTTTTGTGTGATTTTGTCAGGACAATCAGTTTTTTCTCTAGCTTTTCATCAGTGCTAAAAATAAAATAAGGCATGTGATTTAAAAATCGATCCTTCGTCAGATCCATTAGACTGACATAGATTCCATCTTTATTTTTTTTTAGCTTTAAACGATAAGGCTTATTCACTTTGAGATCTTGAGCAAAAATTTTAATCTCTGCCAGTTTCGCAGCGGGAGGCAAATATTTAAAATAGGCCTCAACAAAAACCGTTGTTTTCTCTTCGGGTTTATACTCCTCGAAAAAACAGAAGGCTGACAATGAATGAATCATAACGAATACAAAAACAATTTTGAACATAGCTGTTATTCGTTATCATGGCTTGACTCTTACTTGGGGACAATAATTACTTTTGTAAACTCGTTATAGTTTTTGATAATATCCCCCAATGCAGGTGGAGGTTTCGGAGGTGCCAAAGGTTGAGGCATCAACATGCCCGGCTTAACTGGTGGACTGGCTGGTGCCATGACTGGTGATTTAATTTCTTTGGCAAGACCAATATCCATGTCTCGACGATCCACCATACTTGGTCCAGGTGGAGGACCCGCAGGACTTTCTGATCCTCTGACTGCCGCTGGAGATCTCTGTCCATCTTGCGATGCTTCTTCTTGCGGAGGATTATTTCCAGTATCTACATTTCCAGCTGGAGCAGCCTCTTTTGGAGGAGAATTTGAAGCAGCAGTTGATTCCTTATCTACCTTCTTCAACTCTTCTTTCGGTAAAACTTGAGGTGGTTCCGGAGCCGGGGCCCCCGCCCCAACAGAAGTCGACTCACCTTTGTTTACAAAAACAGATGACCCCACTGTTCCACTGACACTGACAGGAGCAAAAGTCACTTGACCTTTCAAAGTGACAACTTGAGTAATTTGAGTTTTGGAACTGAACGCGACGAAAAACTGAGTTCCACGAACTCCGGCAACAGCGGTTGCCGTTTTCATAATAAATTTATTCTTTTCTCCATCATATTTTTGCTCGACGTTGTTCCGAACCTTACCATCTATCAAATTCAGCTCAACGTTTTTTTCGCCTGTCTTTGGATCATTTTTATACTGTTCAATTTTCAATTGAGTTTCTGGGGAAATATTGATGACGTTTCGATCAGACATCACAATTTTAGCCCGGGAATCTATCCCGCTGACGACAGTTTCACCCGATAAAATCTTTGAGCCAACTTTCACTGGCCTTTTTCGATTTTGAGCACTCAAAACCGAGATCTCACCTTTGACCACCATAAACATTCCATACATTTCATTGGCCTGGACGAAGGTGCTGCTCAAAATCATGGGCATGAAAAAAAGGACAAAAAATTTTAAATTATTCATGTTCATAACACTAACTTTTCGGATCAATCCCTCGCAACTTAAGCATCATTCGAGCGTATCAAAAAGCGACCAGTTCTGTACTTGTCTGAGCCCCATTGCCAAGTCATCATAAACAGCACGGAGATCTAAAATGAGATATTATTTGATTCTGATCTGTTTTGGTCTGTTTCTATTTGGTGCATGCACACAAAAGCAATCACCATCGACAAACTTACGGGAAATTGCTGCAGAAACAAACCCATCTCGACTCGAGCTTGCAGCCATGCCCGGAAATATGCGCTTTTATCCTTTTTTCATTGAAGCTAATCCATCAAATACAGATCCCCGCAGTGGAAATTTAAATAGTTCAACTCCACCCATTTCGTCAGATCAACTTCAACGCATTATGAATGAAGGCCTTGCACCATTAATGTTTGATTTATCAGGGGTTTATTTTTCAGGAAATCAAAATTTAAATGAACTGGTTTTACTGTCAGCACAGCACATACAAACTGCTATCATCGATATTTTAGAAAAAGTAGACGCCAATTTATCCAATGAAGATGCAGAATACTCCATCGTTCTCTTACCATGGAAACAATCAGATCCATTTTATTATACGTCAGCAAATATGCAAGTCACCGGCCGCGTTTCCGGAAGTTCCGCTTTCGGAAAACCGCCTCGTTTTTATGATGAAGTTGAATCTAATTTACGTGAATTACAAACTTACGCTTTCAACACTGCACCAGATGCACCAACCTACTTTTTAGTATCGATGATGAATATTCATCTTAAAAAAAATTCAAGCTCTATCAAAACGCAAATTTTATTTGGTCTGAATCCCAACGAAATTCCATTTGAACAATCCAATGAACAAGTTCGTTTCACTCATGTCGTTATTCCCCCCAGAAATCCGGTAACGCCGGCACCTGTG